>JAJYVM010000209.1 GCA_021792015.1 Bacillota bacterium
ACGTCCACGGCGACAAGGTTCAGGGCCGTCATGCGCTCGATGGCGGCCGCGATCCCCGCCTGCGCCGCCGCCAGCACGTCCGGCAGCCGGGCCCCGAAGCGCACCACCACGTCGACCGCCACGCGCACGCCGGCGGGGTCGACCTCGACCACGGCCCGCTGGGCGGCCAGCACCCCGTCCACGTCGCAGGCCGCCCGCTCGGCGATCGCCCCGATCACGGTGTCGGCGATGAAGAACTTGCCCAGGGCGCTGAACGTGGGCCGCACCATCGACTTCTCGATCAACTGCTCCTCCTGGCGCCCGCCGCGCCGCAGCAGCCGCAGGGGGTCGACCAGGTAGCCGGAGAACGACTTCCGCACCTCGAAGGTGGGCGCCGGGATGACGTGCTTGCCCTCCAGCCGCCGGATGCGCCGCGCCCGCCGGATCTCGTCCGGCGAGGCGATCTCGCGGATGTCGATGAACTTGTCGGGCCGCGGCAGGTCCAGGGCGTCGGTGATCAGTTCGACCATGTGGCGGCTCGTGCCGAGGATGAGAACCCGCTCGGGGCGGTCGGCGGCCAGCGCCGCGCGCACATCCTCGGCGTGGGCGGCCTCCGCGAAGATGGCGCGCCGCACGGCGGCCATCCGCGAGTCCTCCTTCTTCGCCGACACCCCGGCCACGATGCGCGCCCCGACGATGAGCAGCCCGTCGTCGATGACGTGGCTGATCCCGTACGCCGTGGCCACGAGCGAGGCCCGGTGGCTCTTGCCCGTGCCCGCCGCCCCGACCAGGGCGTAAACTTCCATGCCCGATTAGGTCGCGGCGGCGTACGCCGCCGCGTCCAAAGCGGCTTCGATGTCCCGTTCGCCGTGTGCCAGCGACACGAACGCCACCTCGAACTGGGAGGGCGGGAGGTAGATCCCCCGGTCCAGCATCGCGTGGAAGTAGCGCGCGAAGCCGTCGGTGTCGGGGAAGAACGCCGTGAGCATGCTGCCCAGCTGGACGAGCCGGGCAGCGGGCAGCGCCTGGCGCAGGCCCGTGGCCAGGAGGCCCCCCAGCTCGGCCAGCCGCTCGTACGTGCCGGGTTCGCGCAGGCGGCGCAGGGTGGCCAGCCCGGCGGCCACGGCCACGGGATTGCCGGAGAGGGTCCCGGCCTGGTACACCGGCCCGGTCGGCGAGATCTGCGCCATCAGGTCGCGACGCCCCCCGTACGCGGCCAGGGGGAAGCCGCCCCCGATCACCTTGCCGAGGCACGTGAGGTCGGGGCGGATGCCGTAAAGGCCCTGGGCGCCGCCCAGCCCGACCCGGAAGCCGGTGATCACCTCGTCGAAAATGAGCAGCGCGCCGGCGGCGGTGCAGAGGCGCCTCAGCCCCTGCAGAAACCCGTCTGCGGGCGGAACAAGGCCCATGTTGCCGGCGATGGGCTCGACGATGACCGCGGCGATCGCGCTGCCTTCACGCGCGAAGAGGTTCTCGGCCGCGGCGAGATCGTTGTAGGGCAGGACACGGGTGTCCGCCGCGACGGCGGCGGGCACGCCGGGGCTGTCGGGCACGCCCAGGGTCAGCGCGCCCGAGCCCGCCTGGACCAGCAGCGCGTCCACGTGGCCGTGGTAGCAGCCTGCGAACTTGACGATCACGGCGCGGCCCGTGGCGGCGCGGGCCAGGCGGAGCGCGGACATGGTGGCCTCGGTGCCCGAAGACACCAGGCGCAGCATCTCGACCGCGGGCATGGCGCCGCAGATGGCCTCGGCCAGCTCCACCTCGCCGGGGGTGGGGGCGCCGTAGGTGCTGCCACGCTCCAGGGCGGCCCGGGCGGCGGCGACCACGTCGGGGTGGGCGTGGCCGAGGATCAGCGGGCCCCAGGACATCACGAAGTCGACGTAGCGGCGGCCGTCCACGTCGAAGATGTACGGGCCGGCGCCGCGGGCGATGAAGGGCGGGATCCCGCCCACCGAACGGTAGGACCGCACGGGGCTGTTGACGCCGCCGGGCAGGCGCGCCTGGCCGCGGGCCAGCCACTCCGCCGAGCTCAAAGTGCCCTCCGCTCCTCCGGGGTCAAGAGATCCTCCACGGCCCGGCGGCCCGCCTTGCGCAGGCGGTCGGGGCCCTTGCCGGTGCGCAGCTCGGCCAGGCCGAGCACGGCGTTCGCCTCCGGCAGGCCCGGGGCCCGGGCCAGGGCCTCGCCGGCCAGCACGCCCGCCGCCTTCGGGTCGCCGCGGCGCAGGGCGATCAGGCCGCGCCGCAGCCACGGCAGGGGGTTGGCGGCGTCGGATGCGGCCAGCCCCTGCCACATGGCGTCGGCCTCATCCCAGCGTTCGCGCCGCTCGGCCAGGGCCGCCAGGGCGCTGCGGGCGGGCGCGTGCTCGCCGGCCCGGGTCCACAGCTCCTCGGCGCTGCCCTCATCGCCCTCGGCCAGGCGCAGGGCGCCGGCCTGGGTCAGGGCGTCGGCGTTGTCGGGCGCCTTGGCGAGGACGACGTCCAGCTCGGTCCAGGCGGCCTTGCTCTGGCCGGCCGCGGCCAGGGCCCCGGCGAGGCGGACGCGCACCAAGAGGTCGTCGGGCGCGCCTGCCGCGGCGGCCCGCAGACTGAGCACGGCCTCGTGGAGGTCGCCCTTGGCCAGCCGGGCCAGCCCGAGGTTGTAGTCGACGATCGGGCGGCGGTCGCCCAGGCGCTTGGCGCGGGCGCAAACCTCGATGGCCTGCTCGAAGTGGCCGAGGTCGAGCAGCCCGGCGGCCACGTTGCCGAGCAGCACCAGGTTGTTCGGCTCCTGCTGGAGGCCGCGCCGCCAAGCGGCGAGGGCGGCGCGCCGGTCGCCGAGGGCCAGACGCACCTCGCCCAGCGCCTCGGCGGCGCGCGCCAGGAACGCGGGTGGCGTGGCGGAGCCGGACGGCGCGCTGCCAGCGGGGGCGCCCTGCAGGGCCTGCTCCAGCTCCGCCGCGGCGGCGTCGAGCCGGCCGCAGACGGCCAGGAGCCGGCCCAGCATGTAGCGGGTGACGGCATGGCCCGGCTCGATCGCCAACAGGCGCCGCCAGGAGGCCTCGGCCCCGTCGGCATCCCCCGTGTCCGCCAGGGATACGCCCAAGAGGTAGAGCGTGCCGGGGTCGTCCGGCTTGAGCTCCGCCGCCCGGCGGAGCGGCCCGACGGCGGCCAGCGGGTCGCTGTGCTGCAGGTGCGCCACACCGAGCTGGTAGAAGGCCTGCTGGTTGGCGGGCTGGCGCTCCGTCAGCTCGCGCAGGCGCGTGATGGCCTCCTCCAGGCGCTCGGGCGCGAAGGGGCCCCGGGGGGGCGGGGCCTCTTCGCGCCCCTTCCGGGCCATCAGCCGAGATCCTCCGCGACGCGCCGGAAGAGCTGCCGCGCCTCGACGGCCCCTTCCGGATCCAGCAGGGCGAGGTCTTCCCGCCGCAGCTCCGGCGAGATCGCCCGCAGCTCGTCGTCGCTGAGGCGCTCGGGCTCACGCTCGCCGCAGACCCGCACCAGGGCGCCGGCAACCGCGTGTGCCTCCCGGAAGGGCATGCCGCGCTTCGCGAGCGCATCGGCGAGATCGGTCGTGCCTGACCAGTCCCGGAGCAGGGCCGCCCGCATGCGCTCGGCCCGCGGTCGCAGGGTGGCCACCATGCCCGTGACGGCGTCCAGGCACGCCATCAGGGTGTCCACGGCGTCAAAGCAGGCTTCCTTATCCTCCTGCATGTCCGAATGGTACGCCAATGGCAGGCCCTTCAGCACGGCGAGCAGCGTCAGCAGGTCGCCGAAGACGCGGCCGGACTTGCCCCGCACCAGCTCGGCGACGTCGGGGTTCTTCTTCTGCGGCATGATGCTCGACCCGGTGGCGTAGGCATCGTCGATCTCGATGAAGCCGAACTCGCGACTGCTCCACAGCACCAGCTCCTCGCCGAGGCGGGAGAGGTGCACCATGAGGATCGCGCCGGCGGACAGCAGGTCGAGGACGAAGTCGCGGTCCGATACCGCATCCATGGAGTTGCGGTAGACGCCCGCAAGACCGAGGTCCCTCGCCACGGCCTGCGGATCCACGGGGAAGGACGTTCCAGCCAGGGCCGCGGCACCCAGCGGGGAGCAGTCCGCGCGCTCCCGCGCCTGCGCCAGGCGCGCGGCATCGCGCTCCAGCATGTGCCAGTACGCCAGCCAGTGCAGGGCGAGCGGCACGGGCTGGGCGTGCTGCAGATGGGTGAAGCCCGGCATGATGATGCGGGCATCCAGCGCGGCCTGGGCCTGGCCGCGGAGGGCCGCCTGCAGGGCGTGCACGCCCTCGATCAGCTCGCCCTCGACGCCCTTCACGTAGAGGTGCATGTCCAGGGCGACCTGGTCGTTGCGGCTGCGGGCCGTGTGCAGCTTGCCGCCGACGGGGCCGACGATCTCCGTCAGCCGCCGCTCGATGTTGAGGTGGATGTCCTCCAGCTCGAGCCGGAACGGGAACGTGCCCGCCTCCAGCTCGGCGGCCACCTGCTCCAGGCCCTGAAGCAGCGTCGCCACCTCGTCAGGCGCAAGGACGCCCACCTTGCCCAGCATCCGGGCATGGGCCGTGGAGCCCGCCACATCCTGCCTCCAGAGGCGTCGATCGAAACCGATGGACGCGGTGAACTTCTCGGCCTGGCGGCCGCCGGACTCGGAGAAGCGGCCGCCCCACATCTTCTGTTCGCTCATCCAGCGCTCCCCCAAAGAAAAAAGGGCGAGGCCCGTCCGCCCGCCCTCGACGCTGGCGCCTGCCGCGCAGGCGCTAGGTCTCGCTCTCGGGCTCGCCGAGGGCGGTGCGGATGCGGCCGACCAGGTCCTCGCGCCCGAGGTAGCCGACGAACTTCTCCAGCTCGTCGCCCTGGCGGAAGAGGATCATGGTCGGAATGCTGCGCACGCTGTACACGGTCGCGGCGACCGGGTTCTCGTCCACGTTCAGCTTGACGACCTTGACCGCCTCGGCCAGGTCGCGTGCCGCCTCCTCGAGGACGGGGTTGAGGAACAGGCAGGGCTTGCACCAGGGCGCCCAAAACTCGACCAGGATGGGATCCCTGGCCTTGAACACCTGCTCCCCGAACGTGGCGTCGGTCAACTCCAGGATCTCGGCCACCGGTGCTCCCCCCGGTCGGCGACGGCTTGGGTACTGACCCCTCCCATATTCGACGGCGGCGTTGGCTTCCCTTCAGGGGGAGGAGGCCCTGGCCGGGCGGGACGGGAGGCGCGCAACACGTGCGCGTCGCGGGCGTCGTCGCCCCACGGCGGCTGTGGCGGCGGGCGCCGGACGCGCCAAGTGCGGTCCCGGCACTTCATGGAACCGGCCCGTCGGGGCTGGACCCGGCCCGCCGGGCACACGCCGCTCGGCGCCGCAAGAGGCCTGGGTGGTGCGGCTCGCGAACTCCGCTTCATGTGAGGCGCTCGATTCGCGATATCCCCGGGCCCATCCGGATCCTGGCCGGCGTGTCGCTGGTGACGACCATGGGCGGCTCGCTCATGGGTCCCCTGGTGACGCTTTACGTCCACGATGCGCTTGGCCGGAGCGTCGCCGTGGCCGGCCTGGTGCTGATGTTCCAGGGCCTCGCCGGGATCCTTGGCCAGCTGGCCGGCGGGTTGGCGCATGATCGCCTGGGCGGCCACCGCCCCCTGATCGGCGCCCTTGCCGCAGCCGCCTGCGTGTGCGGCCTTCTCGCGCTCACCAGGAGCTGGGCGGCATACGTGATCCTGATGGTCGCGTTCGGATTCGTCCGGGCCGTGACGCTGGCCCCCATCAATGCGCTGACGTCGGCCCTCTGGCCCGGAGGCGGCCGCCGGGCTTTCAACGTCCTCTACGTGGTGCGCAACGTCGGATTTGCGACCGGAGCGGCCGTGGGAGGCGTGGCCGCCTCGCGGTCGTTCGCGCTGGCCTTCGCTCTGGCCGCGGGCGCGTTCGTCCTGGCCGCGGCCGTCGTGGCCGCCATCCTGCCGCAGCCCAAGGAGCCGTTGCCCGTCGGGCGCCCACTCCAAGCCGCCGATCCCGGAGCAGGCCGGGCGCCCTTACGGGCGCTCGCCTCCCTCGGCGCCGGCACCATCCTCGCGTCGGCCGTGTACGCCCAGTGGTCCACCACCGTCGCCGTCTACATGGGCGCGCTCGGCATCCCGCTCAGCCTCTACGGGCTGCTCTGGACGCTGAACGGCCTTGGCGCCGTGGCCCTGCAGCCCCTCGGCAACCTCGCGGTGCGGCGGATGGGCCCCCACCTTCACCGCCACCTGGTGCTGTCGGCCGCCATGTATGCGCTGTCCTTCGCCTGCCTGCTGCTGACCCGCCATCTCTGGGGCTTTGTGGCCAGCATCGGCCTGCTGACGGCGGGCGAGATCTTCGACCGGCCCGCCTGGCCGGCCGTGATGGCTTCACTGGCGCCGGCCGGCCGCGAGGGCGCCTACCAGGGCCTCCTGGGCACGTTTCAGGGCGCCGGGCGCATGCTTGGCCCCGTGGCGGGCGGGGCCGCCTACGACGCCTACCCGCCGGCGGCTGTGTGGATGGGCGCCGCGGCCACGGCCCTGGCGGCCATGGTCGCCTATGCGGGCCTCAGCGGTACGCCAGCCCGCTCTCGGCGTCGAACACGTGGAGTTTGGCGGGGTTCAGCGTGACCGGGCAGCGGTCGCCGGGCCACGCGCGCAGCTCCGGCGAGACCCGGGCCGTCAGCGTCCCGCACGGCGACGAGAGGTAGCGGTACTGCTCGGCCCCGAGCGGCTCCACGACATCGACCAGCGCGTCCAGCCGCCAACAGGGCCGGCCGCCCGTGCGATCCCCGCCGACCCAGATGTCCTCCGCGAGGTTCACAGCCTCGACGGCGCGCACGTCGCCGAACCGCTTGCTGACGTTGACCAGCCGGACCTGAGCCACCCGCCCGCCTCCCCCCCCCCCCCCCCCCCCCCGACCCCACCCTCCGCCCCCCCACCCCCCCGGGCCGCGGGGCGCGGGCGCCCCCCCCGCCCCC
>JAJYVM010000210.1 GCA_021792015.1 Bacillota bacterium
GTGGACGCAGTGAAGCTGGGGCGCGCGATGCCCCGACCCCAACGCACCACGGTCCGCCGCTGCCGCCGTCCTCACAAATCGCACGACCCCTCATATAGGAACCCGGTCCTGCCGTGTGGTAATCGAACCCCAGGCGGCCTGCCGCCCGATCCGGTCCGCGGGCATGGCGGTCGGCGGCGCGGCCCATGCGGCGGCATGCCTGTGCCGGTGACCCCAACGCCCGCCGGGGACAAGGGCGGGGCGGCCGACCATGCCTCTCCGGCACCGGCATGGTCCCGCCGCAAGATCCGCCGCACCGCTCGCGTCCCCCTGGCCCGTGGCGGCGGCGGACGCGATGGCGGAGGAGGGTGGGCATCTGCAGGTGGCAGGCGATGCGAGGCACTCGCTCACGGACCGGGTGTACAGGGCGCTGAAAGGTCAGATCCTGCGCCGCGAGCTTGCACCGGGCACCCTGCTGACCGAGGCCCAGCTCGCCCAGGTGCACGGCGTCAGCAAGACGCCGGCCCGCGAAGCCCTCCGCCGCCTCCAGCAGGAGGGCCTGATCGAGCTTGTCCCCTACAGCGGCTACCTCGTCGGGCGGACAAGCGTCGAGCAGGCGCGCGACCTGCTGGAGGTCCGGCGCATCCTGGAGGGGGAGGCCGCCTGCCTTGCCGCCGCGCGCCTGCGGGAGGAGGACCTGCCCGCCCTGCGCCGGCTGGCACAAACCATCTATCGTAAGGGCGAGCCCGACAGCTACGCCGAGTTCTGCTTGGCCAACCGGGCCTTCCACGTCGCCATCGCCACCTGCAGCCGGAATGCCCTGCTGGCCCAGATGGTCGGAGACGTGCTCGACCGCCTGCAGATGGCGCTGTACCAGGATCTCGCCGCCTCCGACCCCGTCCAGGTCGCCGCCGACCACGCCGCCGTCGTGGAGGCTGTGGCCGCCCGAGACAGCGTCGCCGCGCGCCGCGCGGTGCAGGCCGAGGTGGACCAGTTGCGGCATCGCCTGGTCCGCGGCGTTGAGACCCCCGTCTGATCTCGAGGGAGGGCTTCCCGTGCCGACCTATGACCTGGTGATCCGCGGCGGCCTCGTCGCCGCCGCGACGGGAACCGCCCGCGCCGATGTGGGCATCCGGAGCGAGAAGATCGCGCAGATCGGCGGCGACATGGCGGGCACACGCGAGCTGGACGCCTCCGGCCGCCTCGTGCTGCCCGGCGCCGTCGACATCCACGTGCACCTGACCAACAACCCCGGCCGCCGCGCCAGCCCGGGACCTGCCTGGGTCGATGACATGACCTCTGGCTCCGCGGCCGCTTTCGCCGGCGGCATCACGACCCTGGGCAACATGACCTTCCTCGGCGACGGCGAGCTGCCGCTGGAGGGCCTGGCGCGCGAGGGCCTCCTCGTCCGCGAGGCGGCGATGGCGGACTTCGTCCTCCACCCGGTGATCCGCCAGCCCACCGAGGCCACGCTGGCCCAGATCCCGCAGCTGCTCGCCCACGGCTGCAACGACATCAAGTTCTTCATCTCGATGCCCGACTTCGACCTGAATGTGGGCGGCTTCCTGGAGGCGACGGCCCGCGCCGGCGCCGCGGGCCTCATCACCATGATCCACTGCGAGGACCACGCCATCATGGCGCGGGCGGCGCGCGAGTTGCTGGCCTCCGGCCGCGCCAGCATGCGCGACTACCCGGAGAGCCGGCCCGTGGTCTCCGAGGTCGTGGCCACCGAGCGGGCCGTGGCCTTCGCCGCCGCCACGGGCGCCCCGGTCTACATCGTCCACCTCTCCAGCCAGGCCGCCCTGGACGTCTGCCGCCGGGCCCAGTCGGCGGGCCTGCCCGTGTATGTGGAGACGCGCCCGCTCTACCTGCACCTCAGCCGCGAGCGGTTCGCCGAGCCCGACGGCGCCAAGTACGTGGGGCAGCCGCCCCTGCGCGAGGCGGCCGACGTCGAGGACCTCTGGCGCGGGCTCGCGCAGGGCGCCATCCACACCGTCTGCTCGGACCACGCCCCCTGGAGCCTGGCCGCCAAGCTGGACCCTGACCTGAACGTGGCGACGGTCCGTCCGGGCGTGGCCGACCTGGAGACCGAGTACCCCATGCTGTACTCCGAAGGGGTGCGCAAGGGGCGGATCTCGCTCGAGCGCTTCGTGGAGGTCACCGCGACCAACGTGGCCAAGCTCTTCGGCCTGTATCCCACCAAGGGCTGCATCGCCGTAGGCTCCGACGCCGACATCGCCATCTGGGACCCCGACCTCACCCGCACCGTGGGGGCGCCGGCCTTTTCGCGGGCCGACTACTCCCCCTACGACGGCTGGCAGGTCACCGGCTGGCCGGTCACGACCCTCCGCCGCGGCGAGGTCGTGTACCAGGACGGCCAGGTGGCGGCGCACCCCGGCAGCGGGCGCCTGCTGCACCGCGGGCCGACGCGGCCCCTCTGATGGCGGAGGCGGGGGATCGGCGCCATTGCCTGCGCGCCATCTTCGCCGAGGACGCGGAGCTCTACGACCGTGCGCGCCCCGGCTACCCGGAGGCGCTGTTTGACGACATCGCGGCCCTGGCCGCGCTGCGGCCCGGCGCCCGGGTGCTGGAGATCGGACCCGGCACGGGCCAGGCCACCCTGCCGATGGCCCGGCGCGGATACCGTGTGACCGCCATCGAGCTGGGGCAGGCGATGGCCGCCGTGGCGCGCCGCAACCTCGCCCCCTTCCCGAACGTCGCCATCCACACGGCCGCCTTCGAGGACTGGCCGCTCCCCGCGGAGCCCTTCGACCTGGTCTTCGCCGCCACGGCCTTCCACTGGCTCGACCCCGAGGTCCGCTGGCGCAAGGCCGCGGCCGCCCTGCGCCCCGGCGGCTCGCTCGCCGTGATCGAAACCGTCCACGTCGCGGCGGGCGACGTCGACTTCTTCGCGGCCGCGCAGGCCTGCTACGAGCGATGGGATCCCGACACGCCACCGGGATTCAGATGCCCGGCGCCTGACGCGGTGTTGGACGACCCCGCTGAGGTCGATGCCACCGGCCTCTTTGCCCCGCCCGCCTTCCGCCGCTACCTGCGGGAGATCCCATACACGCGCGGCCAGTTCATCGACGTGCTCAACACGTACTCCGGCCACCGGGCCCTCGAGCCACGCCGCCGCGCGGGACTGCTCGCCTGCATCGGCGACCTGATCGACACCCGCTTCGGCGGCAGCATCCGCAAGGGCTACCTCAGCCGGCTGATGATCGCGCGCCGGCTCCCCTGAGGGCCCGTCCCGCCGCCCGGCGGGTATGCGCAACTGGCGCCCCCTTGGGGCGCATAGCCATCGACCGGGGGAATCCGCCGCGGCAGGCAGGAGCGCGCACCCGGCCCGACGCTGCCTGCTCGTCGGCCAGGCCAACGTCGGCAAGACCCTCTTCCTCTGCAACTTCGCGGCCTCGCTCGGCGCCCGCGCCATCCAGCTCTTCGCGGTCACCTCCGACGGCAGCCACGCCGCGCAGGATGTGCCGCTGCCCCGCGCCCGCGACATCCTGGTCAACGACCGCCCGCACGCCACCCTCGCGCTGCAGGGCGTCCAGATCCGCCTCGGCCGCGGCAAGACCGACCACAGCGTGCAGCTGCTGGACTCCACCGGCCTCGGCGACCGCGTCCACCCCGAGCCCGCCGTGCGCGCCGGCATGGCCCAGGCCCTGCGGACCCTGCGCGAGGCCGACGCCGTGCTGCACATGGTGGACGCAGCGCTGGCCGGCGGCCCCGACCCAGAAGCCGCCGTGGGCGAGGTCGACCGCCAGATCGCCGCCTTCGCCGCCGCGCCCAGCCCTCGCGCCGGCCGCTACGCCGTCCTGGCCAACAAGACCGACCTGCCGCCGGCCACGGCCGGTCTGCGCCGGGTTCGCGCCGCCTTCCCCGGCCAGCTGGTGATCCCCGTCTCCGCCCGCACGGGCGCCGGCTTCCGCGAGGTGAGGCTGTTTGTGGCCGACCGGCTGTGACGCGGCCCGCCGCCAGGGCGGCCGGGCGAGGTGACCGCGCCATCGCCGGCCGCCATTGAGGCCTTCGCCGCCACCGCCGCCGTGGCGTTCGCCGTGAAGCTGATGGACGACGGCCTCGACCGCGAGCGCGACGGGGCGGCTGGCTTCCCCAACTGGGCGGCGTCTCTGGGCCGCGGCGCCCCGGCCTACGCCCTGCTGGCCCTGGCCGTCGCCTGCGCCCTGTCGCCGGCGCGGGCGGTCCCGCTCTTTCTGGCCGCCTACGCCGTGGGGATGGGCCGCGGCATCGAGCGCCAGCCTTCCGGCCTACCCGGCTGGCTGGAGGCCCTGGTGGCCCTCGCGATCTCGGCGGCGCTGTTCGGGCCGCTTCGTGCCGCGGCTGCCGCCGCGGCGATCCTGGCCGTGCAGTGGACGGACGGCCTGTTGGACTGGCGGGCGGACGCGGGCTACCGTCCGGCGCCGCTGCCGGTCGCCCCACTCGCTGCCCTGGCCCTGGCGGGCTGGGCGGCCGCCTTCGCCCTTGACCCGCTGCAGGCGGGCGCCGTCGCCGTCTGCGGGCTCGGGATCGCATGGGCAACTCGCCATGGGACCGCTTGAGGGTTGGCTGGCGGCGGCCGCGGCGGCGGCCGCCACCGGAGCAGCGGCTTTTGCGGCCGGGGTGTTGCGGGGTTGGAACCGCGGGCTGCGGCGCGGGGCGGCCGGGGCGGCCCTGGACCTGCGCGCCCGCGCGCTCGTGGAGGTCGCCTGCCCGACCTGCGGCGCGGAACTCCCAGGTGCGGACATCCCCGCCAGGCGTCATGCTGGGAGCGGGGAGGGAGTGCCGGTGCGCGGACCCAGCTACGAGCCCCTGACCCCGCTGACCCTGCTGGAGCGGACGGCGGACGTGTATCCCGACCGGCTGGCCGTGGTCAGCGGGCAGCGCCGCTACGACTACGCGACGCTGCGCGCGCGCGTGCACCGGCTGGCGCGGGCCCTGCTCGGGGCCGGGGTGGCCGCCGGCGACCGCGTGGCCATCCTCTGCCTGAACGGCCCGCCGATCCTGGAGGCCCACTTCGGGGTGCCGCTGGCCGGGGCGCTGCTCGTGGCCATCAACACGCGGTTGAACGGGGCCGAGGTGCGGCAGATCCTCGAGCACGCGGGCGCGACGCTGCTCATCGCCGACCCCGCGCTCTGGGACGGCGTGGCCGCCGCGTGCGCCGGGCTGCCGGGCCTTCACCGCGTGGTGGTCGACTACGAGGGCTTTCTCGGGGAGGGGACCGCAGAGCCCGTGCCCCTGCCGGATGTGGACGAGCGCGGGCCCATCAGCATCAACTACACGAGCGGCACCACCGGCCAGCCCAAGGGGGTGCTCTACCACCACCGCGGCGCCTTCCTCAACGCCATGGCGGAGATCGTGGAGCTGGGGCTGCGGCCGGAGAGCGTCTACCTCTGGACGCTGCCGATGTTCCACTGCAACGGGTGGTGCATGCCCTGGGCCGTGACGGGGGCGGGAGCCACCCACGTGCTGCTGCCGCGGCCGGCGCCGGACGACGTGCTGCGCCTGATCGCCGCGGAGGGTGTCAGCCACCTGTGCGGCGCGCCCACGGTGCTGATCGGGCTGGCGGCGGAGATGGAGCGGACGGGGGCGCGCTTCGACCACCCCGTGCGCATCGTGACGGCGGCGGCTCCGCCGTCGCCGCGGATCATCCGCACCATGGAGGGTCTGGGCGCCAGCATCACCCACGTCTACGGCCTGACCGAGTCCTACGGGCCCTTCACCATCTGCGCCTGGCACAGCGCATGGGACGGCCGCCCGGCGGAGGAGCGGGCGGCGCTGCGGGCCCGCCAGGGGGTGCCCTACGTGGGGCTCGGGCAGGTGCGGGTGGCCGATCCGGAGACGGGGGAGGACGTGCCGCACGACGGGGCCGCCATCGGCGAGGTGCGCATGCGGGGCAACGGCCTCATGCTGGGCTACTACCGGGATCCGGCCGCCACGGAGGCCGCCTTCGCCGGCGGGTGGTTTCACACGGGCGACCTGGCCGTCTGGCATCCCGACGGCTACATCGAGCTGATGGACCGCATGAAGGACATCGTGATCTCCGGCGGCGAGAATGTGTCGACGCAGGAGGTGGAGAAGGTGATCGCCGAGCACCCGGCCGTGCTGGAGGCGGCCGTGATCGGCGTGCCGGATGCCACCTGGGGCGAGGTGCCGTGGGCGCACGTGAGCCTGCGGGAGGGGGCCGCCGCGGGCGCCGAGGAGATCATCGCCTTCTGCCGGGAGCGGCTGGCCCACTTCAAGTGCCCGAAGGGCGTGGAGTTCGGCGAGCTGCCCAAGACGTCGACGGGCAAGATCCAGAAGTACGTGCTGCGCGAGCGGGCCTGGGCCGGGGAGGCCAAGCGCATCCACTGAGATTGGGGGGCCTTTCGGCGATGGAGTACCGCTGCATTGCGACGGGGGACGAGGGCGCGGTCGCGCGGGTGACCATGAACCGGCCGGACAAGCGCAACGCCCTGTCCCTGGAGATGATGCGGGAGCTGATCGACTGCCTGGGCGGCATCGGCGCGCGGCGGCAGGCGGCCGTGGTGGTGCTGGACGCGGCCGGGCCCGCGTTCTGCGCGGGCCACGACCTGCGCGAGCTGGTCGACCGCGAGCCCTCGGACTACCGCGAGATCTTCGACGTGTGCACGCGGCTGATGGAGACCATCCAGTCCGTGCCGCAGCCCGTGATCGCCCAGGTGCACGGGGTGGCGACGGCGGCCGGCTGCCAGCTGGCGGCCACGTGCGACCTGGTGGTGGCCTCCGAGGCGGCGCGCTTTGCCACGCCGGGGGTGCGCATCGGCCTCTTCTGCTCGACGCCGATGGTGGCGCTGAGCCGCGCCGTCGGACGCCGCCGGGCCATGGAGATGCTGCTGACGGGCGATTTTCTGTCCGCCGAGGACGCGCTGGCGGCCGGGCTGGTCAACCGCGTGGTGCCGGCGGAGGCCC
>JAJYVM010000211.1 GCA_021792015.1 Bacillota bacterium
GCGGTCCCACGGCCGTGCCGCACCCTGCACGGCCGCGCCTCGCCGGCAACCGGTCGTGACTACCCGCCCATCATGACCGGCACGACCACGTCCTCGACGCGGCTGCCGTCCTTGGCTGAGATGTACCCGAACACCAGCCGGCCCGGCCCGCTGCCCCGGTAGGAGCGGCTGAGGTCGAAGGCCCCCAGCCGCTGGCGTCCTGCGGCGCCCGCGCGTCCCAAGCGGGCCACGTCCGGCCCCGCCGCCGGCACGCAGCCCACCTTCCCCGCAACCGCGGGATGATCTCGTGCGCTCGCCCGTGAAGGGGTTCGAAGCGCGGCCGGGGCCCGGCCGGCGAGCGCGATCCCACCCGCGCCGTTGCCCAGATCGACGGCCGCACCTCCGCGGGCCGGATCCGGAAAAGGGCACCGCCGGCTCCACCACCGCGCGGTCGACAAGATGCGCGCACCCCTTCGCGCAGCCTTCGGCGACCGGCTCGGCCATCGGCCGTCTAGCCTGGGAGCCCGTGCCAGTGGTCGCACTCAGAGCCTTGGCACCACTACTGGCGGTATGCCTGTGCCGCTTTGACCACTGGGGCTTGTGCGCGAAGTTTACATAATCAACTAGCGACACAGGCTCCTAGGGCTGGCTGCGAAGATCCGTCAGGGCAGCCTTCACCTCGTCGAGTGTGAGGTTTCCGGCTGCGCCGGTCGCCTCAAGCCGGTCCATGGCCTCGCGCAGCGTCACGCCCAACCACTCGGCGGCCTCGCGCAGCGAGACCTCCCCAACTGCGTACCGCTGCGCCACATAGTGATCAAGGCCGAGGCTCAGGAGCCGGCGCAACGCTGTCGATCTGTCCAGGCCATCCTGCGCCGCCACGCGGTCAACCGCGCGCTCGAGCGCTTCAGGCAGACGAACCGGGATCACGCCCACCGCCGATCCCCTCCTCAAGCGCCGCCGAGCAGGCCACGTACTCGTCAGCAGACACGGTCGCACGCAGCGCTTCCAGCCAGCGCCGGGCCTGCGCGCGGCTGACGCCGCCGCGCTCAACCAGCGCGACCAGGACCACCCCGGGCGTCCACACGGGTATGGACAGCATGGCCAGGCGCTTGATGAGCCTCCGGTCGTCCGAGACGATGCGGGCCGCAGGATCGCCCAGGCTGCGGTGGAGGGCGAACACGTCGCGCTCACCGCCCTCAGGCAGCACGGCCGCCTCGAGGGGTACTTCCCGCACCACGTGCACCTGCAGCCGTCCGCGCTGGATGTTCTGTGCGATGAGGAGCCCGTCTGGAAAGCGATCCGAGGTGGTCTCCCGCTGCACCGCCTCGGGTAGCACCACGTCAAACACGGCCGCCATGGCCTCTTTGGCGCCAGCCCGTGTCAGCTTGATCAGGGCATCCGCATCCATCACGATGCGCATCGTATCTGCAAGTATACACGCGCGCCACACCGCCGGAACGGCTGGGCCGCCCCGATGAAGGCACCCGTGGCAACGCCGCCGAATGCTGTGCTCCGGAGGTGACCCGTCACCCAATGAAGTACCTCACGCTCGGGCGCGCGGGCCTCAAGGTCTCGGCGATCGGCCTCGGCACGAACAACTTCGGCGGCCGCGCCGACAAGGCCGCCTCGATCGCCACGATCCACGCCGCGCTGGATGCTGGCGTGACCCTGCTCGACACGGCCAACACCTACGCGGGCGGCAACTCGGAGACGATCATCGGCGAGGCGCTGCAGGGCCGCCGCCACCAGGCCCTGGTCGCGACCAAGGCCGGCATGAAGGTCGGCGACACCTGGGCCGACACCGGGTCCTCGCGCCTGCACCTCTTCCGTGAGCTTGAGAGCAGCCTGCGCCGCCTGAGCACCGACCACGTCGACCTCTACCAGATCCACCGCTTCGACGCGGAGACCCCGCTCGAGGAGACCCTGCGGGCGCTGGACGACATGGTGCGCCAGGGCAAGGTCCGCTACATCGGCGCCTCCAACTACGCCGCCTGGCAGCTGATGAAGGCCCTTGCGATCTCCGAGCGGAGCGGCTTCGTCCGCTACGACTCCGTCCAGCCCGAGTACAGCCTGGCCAACCGCGCCGTCGAGCGCGAGCTGGTGCCGGTCTGCCTGGACCAGGGCGTCGGCCTCATCCCCTACTTCCCGCTGGCCGGCGGCATCCTGACCGGCAAGTACAGGCGCGGGGAGCAACCGCCGGCCGGCTCCCGCTTCAGCGCCCCGGCCATGGCCGCCCGCCTGCAGGACGAGCGGCGGATGGCGCTTTCCGAGGGGGTCGTCGCGGTGGCGGCGGATGTCGGCTGCACGCCGGCGCAGCTGGCGCTGGCCTGGCTCCTGCACCAGAAGGCCGTGTGCAGCGTGATCTCGGGCGCCACACGCCCGGCCCAGGTCGAGGAGAACGTCGGGGCCCTGGACGTGCATCTGTCCGAGGACGTGCTCAAGCGGCTTGACGAGCTGAGCCGCGCGTTCGTCTAGGGGTCGCGCCATCGCCACCAAGACCAATGCCGCGCGCCTGCTCGACCGGCTCGGGATCCGTTACGAGCTGCGGACCTACGCCTGGTCCGAGGACCAGCTCGACGCCGAGCATGTGGCCGGCGCCCTCGGTCTCGACCCGCAGATCGTGTGGAAGACGCTGGTGAGCAGGACCGAAGGCAACGAGGTCCTGCTCGCCTGCCTCCCCGGCCCCGCCCAGCTCGACCTCAAGGCGCTGGCGGCCGCCGCGGGGGCCAAGCGCTGCGAGCTGGTCGCCGTGCGGGAGATCCAGGCCCTGACCGGATACGTGCGGGGCGGCGTCTGCCCCCTGGCGACGAAGAAGCCGTACCGCACCTTTTTGCACTTGACCCTGCCCCTCTTGCCCCAGGTCAGCATCAGCGCCGGCCAGCGCGGCCTGCAGATCCTGCTTGCGGGCGGGGACCTGCTCCGCGCCACGTCCGGCAGCCTGGCGGAGGTGATCCAGCGGTGAAGGCGATCCGCGTCCACGCCTTCGGCGGCCCCGAGGTCCTGCAGCTCGATGAGATTCCCGACCCGAAGCCGGCCGCCGGCCAGGTGCTCGTCCGCATCCGCGCCGCCGGCGTGAATCCCGTGGAGACCTATATCCGGGCCGGCGCATACAACCGCCTGCCGGAGCTGCCGTACATCCCGGGCTCGGACTCCGCCGGCGAGGTGGTGGAGGGTGCCGGCGCGCTCCGCCCTGGCGACCGCGTCTATGTCGCGGGCGCCCCGGCCTACGCGGAGATGGTCGCCGCCCCCCTCGATTCCGTCTGGCCCATCCCCGACCGCATCAGCTTCGAGCAGGGCGCGGCCATCGGCGTGCCCTACGGCACGGCCTACCACGCCATCCACCTCACGGGGCAGACGCTCCCCGGCGACTGGGTTCTGGTCCATGGGGCCAGCGGCGCCGTCGGCACCGCCGCCGTGCAGCTTGCCGCCGCGCTTGGCGCGCGGGTGGTCGGCACCGCCGGCAGCGCGGCCGGCCGCCAGGTGGTGCTGGATCAGGGCGCCACGGCCGTGGTCGGCCACGACGACATGGAGGAGGCCGTCGCGGCCACGGGCGGCCACGGGTTCGACGTGATCGTGGAGATGCTGGCCAACGCGAACCTGGGGAACGATCTGCCGGCCCTGGCCCAGGGCGGGCGCGTGGTCGTGGTCGGCTCGCGCGGAACCGTGGAGGTCAACCCGCGCGATCTGATGAACAAGGGCGGCTCGATCCGCGGGCTGATCCGCTGGAACGTGAGCCCGGAGGACGGCCGCCGCCTGCACCTGGCCCTGGCCGCGGGGCTGCGCAACGGCACCCTGACCCCCGTCGTCGGCAGGCGCTTCCCCCTGGCCGAGGCCGGCGCGGCCCATGTGGCGGTCATGGCCCCGGGCGCCGTGGGCAAGGTCGTGCTGGTGGCCGACTAGCTAGGCGAAGAGGTCTGCCACGCCGCAGCTGAAGCCGGGGAGCGCCGGCTCCTCGTCGAGGGTGTCGGCGGCGCGCAACCGCCGCACCCCATCGGCGCGGTGGATCATCACCGTGCGCGTACGGGGGTAGAGCACCCAGACCGAGGTGACCCCGGCCGCCAGGTACTCGGAGACCTTGACCTCCAGCTCGTGCGCGGTGTCCCCGGGTGAGACGACCTCCACGACGAGGTCCGGGGCGATTGCGGCATAGCCCTCACCTTCGGGCGGCAGACGCTCCGTCCGGATGAAGGCCACATCGGGTGCGCGCACGATGTCCGGGTCATGTGCGAGCGCGAAGCCGGTCTCGGCCGCCAGCACGCGTCCAAGACCGCCGCGCCGCACGTGGTTCTCGATGGCGAACTGCACGTTGGCCGTCACGCGACCATGGCGGAAGCCTGACGGCGACATGGGCACAAGCACCCCCCGGTCGAGCTCAAAGCGCGCATCGCTGCCCATGGCCAGGAGGTCTTGGGCGGTGTAAAGCTTGGTGCCCGCGGCCACACTGCCACCCCCGCCCACGATACCATCGGGCCTCCGCGGCCGGCTCACGCCGACCGCCACACCCCCGCCAGCTGCTCCCGGGTGGCGTTGCCGCCGCTGACCGGCAGGATGACCCTCTGCCCCTTGACCCCAAGCTTGCGGGCCGCCGCCAGGGGCGCCGCCCCCGCCATCTCCGCCACCACGTGCGCCGTCTCCATCAGAAGGCGCATGGCATCCTCCATCTCGGCGTCCGAGACGAGGACGATGTCGTCGACGTACCGGCGGATCATGCCGACGGGCAGGGCGAAGGCCTGCCGGGTCGCCAGGCCCTCCGCCCGCGTGTCGATCCGGTCGGTGGACTCGATCCGGCCGGATCGGAAGGAACGGTACACGGCCGGCGCCCCCTCGGCCTGCACGCCCACCACCCGCATGGCGGGGTTGATCGACTTGGCCACGAGACCCGCGCCCGAAGCGCCCGAGCCGCCGCCGATGGGCACGATGAGGAGGTCGGCGTCCGGCACCTCCTCGATGGCCTCCAGGTACGCCGTGCCCACGCCGGCGATGAGCAGCGGCTCCTCCATCGAGTGGACGTAGCGATCGCCGGTGGCCGCGGCCTCCGCCTCACAGGCCTCCCGCGCGGCATCGAAGTCCCGCCCCGTGAGGACCACCTCGGCGCCGAGCGCGCGCATCGAAGCCACCTTCAGGGCATTGGCGTCCGCTGGGGCGTAGATCGCGGCCCGCAGACCGAACTGACGGGCCGCGTAGGCGATGGACTGGCCGTGGTTGCCCGTGGAGGCCGCCAGCAGGCGCCGGCCTGCCAGGGCCGCGCCCTCCGCCGCGACCAGATTGATCCCCCCGCGCACCTTGAAGGCGCCGATGGGCTGCAGGTTCTCCAGCTTGAGGGCGACGTCGGCCTCCAGGTCCCGCCCGAGGGCAGCCGGCCGGATCAGGGGCGTCGGCCGCAGGTAGGGCGCGATGCGCCGCCGCGCCAGGTAGACGTCGGCGAGGGACGGCTCAGGCCCCATTTTCAAACAGCTCGAAGCGGTTGCCCTCGTTGTCGCGGACGAAGCAGGCCCGCACGCTGCCGCCCATGGCGGTCACCGGCTGGTCGAAGCGGGCGCCGTGCGCCTGCAGCCGCGCCACGATCTCATCGAGGTTGCGCACGGCAAGGCCCGTGTGCTCGAAGACCCCGTTGCCGGAGATGTCGCGGCCCTCCGCCCGCACCAGCTGCAGGCCGCTCAGCCAGACCGAGTTCGGGTTCTCGGGATCGCCCCGCATGCGCTCGACGCTCAACCCCACCACGTCGCGGTAGAAGGCCACCGTGGCATGGATGTCGCGGACCAGAATCGCCGTGTGGCAACCCGACCGGTCGACCTGCGCCTGGAACGCCATCGCTCGACTCCTCCCTCCTGCGCCCGCGGGCCGGGCGTGAGCCCACCCGCCCCGCGCGCACCACCGCGCCGGCTCCGCCGGCCCAGGATTCTGTGGGGCGCCTGTGCAATTGCACCGCTGAGCGATTCGCGGCGGAGGGAGCCTGCGCCTCTATGGACGTGACCTTCCTCGGTACCGGAGCCCCCTGGGCCCAGGGCCGCCAGACGATGGGCCTTTACGTGACGGCCCCCGGCTGCGAGCCCCTGCTGATCGACACGTGCGGCGGCTTCGCGGTGGTGGAGCAGCTGCGGCGGGCTGGCGCCGACCCGCGCGGGGTCCGCAACGTATTCATCACCCACCGCCACCACGACCATGCCGGCGGCGTCCCCGCGCTGCTGCTGGGCGGCCTGCCGCTTCAGCTGCACGGCACGCCGCACACCCTGGCCGCCATCCGCGACCTGATGAAGAGCGGCTTTCCCGAGTGGACCGAACCCGCCGGCACGGCCTACATCGAGGTGCCGGCCCGGGGCATGTGCGAGATCGGCGGGCTGGCCGTGGAGACGGTGCCCGTGGAGCACCGCGTGGAGACCGTCGGCATACGCGTGCGCGCCGGCGGCCGCACGCTGGCCTTCGGTGCCGACAGCCTGCCCTGCGAGGGGCTGGACACCTGCGCCGGCGATGCCGACATGTTCATCTGCGACGCCATCTGGCAGGAGGACGGGGCGGAGCGGGCCCACCAGCTCATGCACGCCACGGCGGCGGAGGCGGGGCGCGCAGCCACGGCCGGCGGCGCCGGCCAGCTGCTCCTGGTCCACCTGGGCGCGCGCGCCGAGCCGGCCGCGATGCTGGCGGAGGCGCAGGCCACCTTCCGCGGGCCGGTGCGCATCCCTGACGACCTCGACCGGGTGGCTATGTAGCCGAGGCGGGGGTCCGCCTCGGACGGGGCGCTAGCAGGGGTCGACCGTCGGCGAGGTGGTGCAGGCCACCGGGAACAGGGGCGACGGCGGGCAGGTAAACGGGGGATTGGGCGACACCACGCAAGGGGCCGGGGTGCAGAAGCCGTAGCTGGGCACCAGCAGGTTCACCATGGCG
>JAJYVM010000212.1 GCA_021792015.1 Bacillota bacterium
GACCCCGGGCCGCTCCCCATCATCCTGGCCATCGGCGACCGCGTCCGGCGGGCCGCGCTGCAGGGGATGCTGCAGGCCTCCGGCGCCAGTGTGCGCGCGGCCGCCGACCTGGCTGGCGCGCTCCCCGTGCCGGGGAGTGCCGGTCAGCCGCGGGCGATCGTCTGCGGCGTCGGTGAGGCTGTCTCGTTCGGGCTGGAGCGGCTGCGCGGCCTGTTTCCGCAGGCGCGCCTGATCCTGGTGGGCGCCGACAGCGCCACGGCCGCGCAGACCAAGGGCGTCATCGTGCTGCCGGAGCCCGTGGAACCCGCACGGTTCCTGGAAGCGTTGACCGACTGAGGCGGTGGTGGCCCCGGCGGGAGTCGAACCCGCCTTTCAGCCTTGAAAGGGCCGCGTCCTAACCGATAGACGACGGGGCCGCGCCCGGCATCATTCTACCTGGCCGCGCGCGCCTGTGTCACGGCTGCGCCTCGCGAAGGGCGGCAGCCGACCCCGGCAGCCGACCCGCCCCTCCTCCAATCGGGCAGGAGCAGGACGCTTCGCCCCCCATCTCGCGCCCAATCCGGCGGTATCGTCCGCAAGAGCCAGGCGGCTGGTTTGGGCAGTGGCCTTGGCCTCGACGCCGCGATGCCCATGCCGGGCCCGGCCCAGGCGCGCGGTCGCCTGGGCCGCGGCTCAGCCGTTGACCACGACGACAGGTCGGCGGGCCAGATGGACCACACGGTCGCTCACGCTGCCGATGAGCAGGGTCACCAGCGGGTTGTGGCCGCGGCGGCCGAGGACGATCAGGTCGTAATCGCCCTTGTCGGCGATCTCCACGATCGTCTCGGCGGGCGCGCCCAGCTCGGACCGCGTCTCAACGTGGGCCGCGACCTCGCCAATCGCGCGGACGGCATCGTCCAGGACCGGGCCCGTCGCCTCCGCGATCTCCGCGTCCGACGGGATCGGCACGCTGCCGAAGCCGTTCAGGTCGTAGGTCGGGTAGATCGGGAAGACGTTGAGCACCGTGACCGTCGCCTGGGACTCGCCGGCCACCAGGCGGCCCACCCAGGCGGCCGCGTTCTGCGCGTTCTCGGAGCCGTCCGTGGCCAGCAGGATCTTCCTCAGCACCGACATCAGGCGCATCCCCCCGCATCCAGTCTCCGGTCGCCGCGGCCGGCGCGCAACGTCCGTGCGGTCGTGCGGTCGTGGGCTGTGGTACCTTGAGGGCACGATGAACGACCTTGAGCTGGATGCGTTCCTGCGGCGCGCCCTGGCGGAGGACATCGGCCACGGCGACGTGACGACCGAGGCGATCGTGCCGGCCGGCGCCCGGGCCCGCGGCGTCGTGCGCGTCAAGGCGTCAGGCGTCATCGCCGGCCTGGACGTGGCGGCGCGCGTGTTCGCCCTGCTCGACCCAGCCAGCGCCTGGCGCGCCGAGGCGGCCGACGGGGACTGGATCGGGGACGTTCCCCATGACGTGGCCGAGGTGTCCGGCAGCGCCCGCGCCCTGCTCTCCGGCGAGCGCGTGGCCCTCAACCTCCTGCAGCGGCTGTCGGGCATCGCCACCGCCTCCCGCCGCGCCGTGGAGGCGGCGGGCGGGCGCCTCACCATCCTCGACACGCGCAAGACGACGCCTGGCCTGCGCATGCTGGAGAAGTGGGCCGTGCGCCTTGGCGGCGCCAGCAACCACCGCTTTGCGCTCTTTGACGGCGTCCTGATCAAGGATAACCACATCCGCGCGGCGGGGAGCCTGGGCGAGGCCGTCCGCCGGGCCCGGGCAAGGGTCGCGCCCGCCCTGAGGATCGAGGTCGAGGCCTCGACCCTGGCCGAGGTCGAGGAGGCCGTGAGATCCGGCGCCGACATCATCCTGCTCGACAACATGACCCCGGCGCAGATGCGGGAGGCCGTGGCCGCCATCGGCGGCCGCGCCCGAACCGAGGCTTCGGGCGGGATCACCCTGGCCAACCTGGCGGAGGTGGCCGCCACCGGGGTCGACTACGCGTCCATGGGGTCCCTGACGCACTCGGCCCCCGCCCTCGACATCAGCCTGAAGCTGGTCGAACCTTAGCCGGCGACACGCGGCCAACCTTCGTGCGGCTCCATGGATGTGGACAAAGTGCCTTACCCCGTTGCGGCGGGCACGGTGACCGCACGCTGCGCCGCCCGCTGCGCCGGCAAAGGCGGGCGGCGGGCGGTTCGCCGCATGCAGCGGCACGCACCCGCGGCCAGCAGTCAGCCTTCGAGAGATTTCAGGGATCGTCGCGAATGTTCGCCAGCCGTACGGGGCGGCGCCCCCGGCCACGGATGTCCCCCGGCCGACGCGGGCGGCGCCGCCCTGTGGCGGGGCGGGTGCCCCCGACGTGCCTGCGGCTACGCCCCCCCGGGCGAGCGCTAGGAACCTGTGTCGCTAGTCGATTATGTAAACTTCGCGCACAAGCCGCAGTGGTCAAAGCGGCACAGGCATACCGCCAGTAGTAGTGCCGAGGCTCTGAGTGCGACCACTGACACAGGCTCCCAGGCGGGTGCAGGACCGCGCATCCGTCCATGTGAGCCCCGGCCCGCCGGCGGCTGACATGCCCGGCGGCCAGGGCTGAGCCCGGCCCTGTCCACCCGTCATCCGCCGGCCGGGCGGGCCGCATGGGCCGCCTCGTACGCCGCGATCGCCCCCGCGTGCGCGAGGGTCCGCCCGATGTCGTCAAGGCCGTCCAGCAGGGCCTCGCGCCGGTGCGGCTCGACCGTGAAGTCGGCGCGGAAGCCGTCCGCGTCGGTGACGGTGCAGGCGCCCAGGTCGACGGTGACCCGGTACCCCTCGCGGGCAGCCGCCCGCCGGAAGAGCTCGTCGACCTCCGCCTCGCTCAGCCGCACGGGCAGCAGCCCGTTCTGAAAGCAGTTGCCGTAGAAGATGTCGGCGTACGAGGGTGCGATCACGGCGCGGAAGCCGTGGTCCATCAGCGCCCAGGGCGCGTGCTCGCGCGAGCTGCCGCAGCCGAAGTTGGCCCGCGCCAGCAGGACGGAGGCGCCGGCGTAGCGCGGCTGGTTCATGACGAAGTCGGGCCGGCGCGCCCAGTCGTGGAAGAGGAACGGCCCGAACCCCGTGCGCTCGATGCGCTTGAGGAACTGCTTCGGGATGATCTGGTCGGTGTCCACGTTCGCCCGGTCGAGGGGCATCACCAGACCGGTGTGGCTTACGAACGCCTCCATACCCCGGACAACCCCCTTCGAGCGTCAATTGGGCGTGCGCGGGTACGCGCGCACGTGGACGAAGTGCCCGGCGAGGGCTGCCGCCGCCGCCATGGCCGGACTGCAGAGATGGGTGCGGCCGCCGGAGCCCTGGCGGCCCTCGAAGTTGCGGTTGGACGTGGAGGCGCAGCGCTCGCCCGGCTGCAGGATGTCGGGGTTCATGCCAAGGCACATGCTGCAGCCGGCGTCCCGCCATTCAAAGCCCGCCTGGCGGAAGACCTCGTCCAGGCCCTCGCGCTCCGCGGCGGCCTTGATCAGCCCGCTGCCGGGGACCACCATCGCCCGCACCCGGGGGTGGACGCGGCGCCCCCGCACGACCGCGGCCGCGGCCCGCAGGTCCGAGAGGCGCGCGTTGGTGCACGAGCCGATGAAGACGCGGTCCAGCGCGATGTCCGCGATGGCCGTGCCGGGGCGCAGGTCCATGTAGGCGAGGGCGCGGGCGGCGGTCTCGGCGGCCGTCTCGGGGATGCGGTCACCGACGGGGGCGACGTGCGCCGGGTTGGTGCCCCACGTCACCTGGGGCGCGGTGGCGGCGGCATCGATCGTCACCGTGCGGTCGTAGGCGGCGCCGGGGTCGGTGGGCAGGGCGCGCCAGTCATCCAGCGCCTGCTCCCAGGCGGCGCCGCGGGGGGCGTGCGGCCGGCCCTCCAGGTAGGCGAAGGTCGTGTCGTCGGGGGCGATCATGCCGGCGCGGCCGCCGGCCTCGATCGACATGTTGCAGACCGTCATGCGGCCCTCCATGTCCAGGGCGGCGATGGCCGGGCCCGTGTACTCGATGGCGTGGCCGCGGGCGCCCGCCGTGCCGATGCGGCCGATGATGCCGAGAATCAGGTCCTTGGCGGTGACGCCGGGGGGAAGGCTCCCCTGCACCCGGATCTCCATGGTGCGGGGGCGGTCCAGCCACAGGGTCTGGGTCGCCAGGACGTGCTCGACCTCCGTCGTGCCGATGCCGATCGCGTAGGCGCCGAAGGCCCCATGGGTCGAGGTGTGGCTGTCGCCGCAGACGATGGTGAGGCCGGGCTGGGTCAGGCCCTGCTCGGGGCCGATGATGTGGACGATGCCCTGCTCGCGGGCGCCCAGGTCGTAGAGCGGGACGCCGAAGTCGCGGCAGTTGGCGATCAGGGCCTCCACCTGCTGGGCGGAGATCGGGTCGGCGATGGGCAGGTGGCGGTCGGACGTCGGCACGTTGTGGTCCAGGGTGGCCCAGGTCAGGTCGGGGCGGCGGACCCTGCGGCCGGTCAGGCGCAGGCCCTCGAAGGCCTGGGGCGAGGTGACCTCGTGCACCAGGTGCAGGTCGATGTAGAGGAGCGTCGGACCGCCGTCCGGCTCCTGGTGCACGGTGTGGCGGGACCAGAGCTTATCCAGCATGGTGCGGGGGGGTGCGGCTGGCGTCATGGGCGGCTCGCCTCCTCGGGGGTCGATGGGGTCGATGGGGTCGATGGGGCCGGGGCCGGTGCGGCGGCTGCCGCAGGGGCTGGTGCCGCGGGGCTGGTGACGGCGGAGCCGGCCCGGCGCGCGCTGGTGCAAGCCTGGCTTGTGACGGCGGTCCCGGCCGAGTTCCCGGCGGTGGCGGCTGCCGTGATGGCGGCACGGATCCGTGCTCCGACCTCCTGGCCGACCTCCGCCGTCGAGGCGGCGCGGCCGCCGTCCGGAGCCAGGTCGCGCGTGGCGACACCGGCGGCCAGGGTCTGCCGCACGGCGCTCTCGATGGCGTCGGCGGCATCGGGGGCGTGCAGGCAGTGGCGCAGCAGCATCGCCGCGGAGAGGATGGCGCCGCAGGGGTTGGCGATCCCCTGGCCGGCGATGTCGGGCGCCGAGCCGTGCACCGGCTCGAAGAGGCCGGGGCCGTCCCCGAGGCTGGCCGAGGGCAGCAGCCCGATGGAGCCGGCCAGCACGGCGGCCTCGTCGCTCAGGATGTCGCCGAACATGTTTTCGGTCACGACCACGTCGAAGGCCTCGGGCCGCTGCATCAGGGCCATGGCGAAGGAATCGACCAGCGCGTGCTGGCAGGCGACGTCGGGGTAGGCGGCGGCCACCGCCTCGGCCGTGGCGCGCCAGAGCCGCGACGTCTCCAGGACGTTGGCCTTGTCGACGGAGGTGACCAGGCGCCGGCGGCCGCGGGCGGCGCGGAAGCCGACGTGGAGCAGCCGCTCGATCTCGCGGCGGGTGTAACGGAGGGTATCCACCGCCTCCTCGTCCGTGCGCCAGCGCGGCTGGCCGAAGTAGAGGCCGCCCGTCAGCTCGCGCACGATCAGCAGGTCGACGGCGTCCGTGCGCACGGGACGCAGGTTGGCATACACGCCGAGGGCCTGGCGGAGCTGGAGCAGCCCGGACTCCGGCAGGCCGGGGGTCCAGGCCGGGCCGCCCACGGCGCCGAGGAGCACCGCGTCAGCGTCCAGGCACAGCCGGCGCGTGGGGTCGGGCAGGGCCGGGGCTCCCGCATCCAGGGCGGCGCCACCGATGGGGGCGGTCTGGATCTCAATGCTCAGCCCCGTCGCAGCGAGGCAGCGCGCCGCCTCGGCCACCACCTCCGGGCCGACGCCGTCGCCCGGCAGCAGCACGACGCGCGCGCTCATGCCGGGCCACCGCCTGAGGCGGCCGCCGTGGCCGCGGACGCTTCCACCCCGGACCCGGGCACAGACAGCCGGGCGATGGCGCTGACGAAGGCCTGGGCACTGGCCTCGATCACATCGGTGCTGGCGCCGCGCCCGATCGCCTCGTGCCCGGCGCCGTCCCGCACCCGCACGCTGGCCTCCCCCACGGCGTCGGGGCCCGCGGCCGCGGCGTGCAGGCTGTAGTCGAGCAGGGTGAAGGCCGTGCCCAGGGCCCGTTGAATGGCGCGGTAGGTGGCGTCGACAGGGCCGTCGCCGTCCGCCGAAGCCACCAGGACGCGGCCGTCCGGGCCGGGGGCGCGCAGGCGCACGGTGGCCGCCGGCACGATCTGGCTGCCGGAGAGCACCTGCAGGTGCTCCAGGCGATAGGCGGCCTCCTCGCCGAGCGCGGCCTCGCTGCGCACGATGGCCTCCAGCTCGCGGTCGCCGACCTCCTGCTTCCTGGCGGCCATCTCCTTGAGCCGCTCCTGGGTGCGGCGGAAGGCCGGCTCGTCCAGGTGGTAGCCGAGCTCCTCCAGCCGCTGGCGCAGGGCGTGGCGGCCGGAGTGCTTGCCGAGCACCAGCCGCGTGCCGGCGAGGCCCACGTCCTCCGGCCGCATGATCTCGTAGGTGGAGCGCTCCTTGAGCACGCCGTCCTGGTGGATGCCGGACTCGTGGGCGAACGCGTTGGCGCCGACGATGGCCTTGTTGCCCGGCACGGCCATCCCGGTCAGGGCGGCGACCAGGCGGCTTGTGCGCGCGAGCTCCACCGTGCGGATGCCCGTGCCCCGCCGGTAGAGGTCGCGGCGCGTGGCCAGGGCCATCGCCACCTCCTCCAGCGCGCAGTTGCCTGCCCGCTCGCCGATTCCGTTCACGGCGCACTCCACCTGGTCGGCGCCGGCCGCGACGCCGGCCAGGGCGTTGGCCACGGCCAGGCCAAGGTCGTCGTGGGTGTGGACGGAGATCGCCACGCGGTCCGCCCCGGGCACCTCTGCGCGCACGAAGCGGATCAGGTCGGCGAACTCCTCCGGCTG
>JAJYVM010000213.1 GCA_021792015.1 Bacillota bacterium
GCAGAGGTGGACGATCTGGGCTGGCAGGTTGCGCAGGCCCTCGCGCAGGAATGAGGGCTCGATGTGGAGCCGGTGGAGCTCGGCGAGGGGCGTCCAGCGGTAGTGCGGGGGCATCGCCCCTTCGGCTCCCACGCTTCCGCTGCACACGGGGTTCGAGGTGGATGCCGTCAGCCGCGTGCCAGGTCTCCCGTCTGGCCCGCCATGATGCCGATCGCCGTTCGGCGGGGCAGCACGCGGGCCATCAGCCCGGCGGCCACGCGGTTGAAGGGGCCCGGCACGACGCGGGGCCCGTGGCCCAGGGCATCCAGCGCGGCGCGGGCCACCGCCCCCGGCGGCAGGGAGCCCGGCGCCCGGCGCGTGCTCGCCTGGGCGAAGCCGGGGGTGAGGATGGCCCCGGCCGTGCACACCACGACGTCGACGCCGAGCGGCCGCAGCTCGGCCCAGAGGCCCTCGGCCAGCACCGTGTTGAACGCCTTCGTCGCGGCGTAGGCCGTAATGCCGGGCGAGCCCTGCTGGCCAGCCAGCGAGCTCATCAGGACGAGGCCGCCCCGGCCGCGGGCGGCCATCGCGGCGCCCAGCACGTGGGCGATCGCCAGCGGGCCGCGGCAGTTGACGTCGACGGCGCGCAGGGCATCGCCCAGGGGCCGCTCCAGGAACGGCCCGACCGGGGCGAAGGCGGCGTTGGCGACGGCCAGACCGATCTCCAGGCCCGCGGCTGCGGCCCGCAGCCGCTCCGGGGCATCCGCCGCGCCCATGTCCACGACGGCCGTGCGCGTCTGCACCCCATGGCGGCTTTGGAGTTCGTCGGCCACGGCCTCCAGCAGATCGCCCCGGCGGGCGACCAGCACGAGGTGGAGCCCGCGAGCGGCGATCTGCCGCGCGAACTCGGCGCCAAGGCCCTCCGAGGCGCCGGCGACCAGCGCCCAGGGGCCGTACCGCTCCCTGAACGTCTCCCTGGCCGTCACTGGGACGGGTCGGTGGCGGCCGTGGGCTGCCGCAACAGATGGTCGCCGTCCACCGTGCGCATCGCGACCCCAGCGCCGTGCAGCAGGATCAGGCGTGCGTCCGCCTCCTCCGGCGACACCTCGCGCGCCGTTATGCAGTGGAGCTCAAGCGCGGCAATCCAGGGGAGCATGGCGGCTCCGCGCGCGATGATGTCGCGGACGGTTGTCGCGCCGTCCTCCGCCTCGAGCAACGCCAGCACCGCCGAGGTGTCCAGGACGAAGGCATCGTGCTCGGATCGGGCTGCACTCATCGGGGTTCCAGTTCCCGATCGCGACGCCGCTCGGCGAAGAGCTTGTCCAGGAGACCCTCGCCACGTCCGCGCCCGAAGAGTGCCTGAAGGGGATCCGCCGGAATCGGGACCACGAGGAGACCGTGACCGGTGTCGACCCACTCGAGCTCCGTGCCCCGTCCCGGCGGCACGGACGCCAAAGGCCGCCCCGGATGGGCTGACGACGGCGAAGCTCCGCCGGAACGACGGTCTGTCCACGCTCACCGAGGGTCGACTTCCTGTGGATAGCACCTCAGATCATGTACGGCCTCCAGCATACATGTCAGACCGTAACACGATGCGCACGCCGTTCGGATCCAGCACAACCGCCGTCGGGTAGTCCATCCCCTCGGCGACCGCCGGTCCCTCGACCCGGTCGCCCTTCTCACGCAGGGCCGCCGCCATTGCGTCGAGGTCGTCACAGCCAAGCTCCAGGAACACGCGGCCGGCCGAGGGCGTCCGTAGCGGGGCGGGGTGGAGGGCGATGCGGCAACCGCCTGCCTCATACTCGGCCCAGAACGCCGACTCCGAGACCGGCTTCAGGCCCAGGTGGTCGCGGTAGAAGTCGAGCGAGGCCAGCATGTCCGCCGCATAGATCACGACCTGGCGCAGGCGCAGGGGCGATCGCTCCTTTCTCTGAACCCGCGATCGCCCGGGAGGAACCCGTGCGATCCATTCCGTCATACCACGCCGCGGCGCAGCACCCACAGCGCCGCCAGGTTCGCCAGCCCGAGGCCGGCCAGCACGGCCGGAACGGCGGCGGGGTGGCGGATCCACTGCAGGGCGGCCAGCAGGACGGCCACGCCGGCCAACCGGCCGAGGTTCAGCGGCAGCTCGCGCGCGACCATGTGCCCGAGGCCGCGGCGGCGGTCCCTGTTGCCGGCCAGCACGTAGCTGACCGAGGAGAAGGGCACGGCCACCAGGGGCAGCGAGGCCGATTCCAGCACGCCGAAGGCCACGATGCCGGGCCAGCCCGGGATGATGGCGAGCGTGGCGGCGGCCATGACCGACCCGGCGACGCCGAAGGTCAGAAGGCTCCGGTGGCGGGCGGGCTCGGCCCGGCGCGCCACCCAGGCCGTGGCCAGCCAGGTCAGGGCGCCGGTGCCAAGGGCGAAGAGACCGAGTTGCCACTCGCTGCGGGCGCGCTCGAAGACGAGGACGCCAGCCAGGAACAGGAAGACGCCGTCGCGGACGCCGCGCCAGCCCTGGGCCACCATGTACGCGCGCCAGCGGGGCTCCGGGCTGCCAAGCAGGGCGGTGCGGAGCGGCAGGGCCACGGCTCCGGCGTCCGAGCGGCGCACGCGGCTGCTGAAGGCGACGGCGGCGATGAACAGCACCACGGATGCCGCGAAGATCGCGCGGTAGCCGTGGCCGCCTGGTAGCCGGTCGACGGCCCAGCCGGCGAGGAAGGGGGTGATGGTCATCCCTGCGAGCCGGGCCTGGTCGATCGCGGCGACGAGGCGGTGGGCGCCGGCCGGCTCGGTGGCATCCAGCATCAGCACGCTGCAGCCGAGGTAGTAAAAGCCCATGCCGAGCCCCAGGAGCGCGCCGAGGGGCCAGATGAAGCCGGGGGCCCGGGTGCCCAGGGCCAGCACGCCGAGAAAAAACGCCGCGTGCAGGCCCACGCCCCAGCGCAGGGCCACGATCCGGTCGCTGCGGGCGGCGACGTAGCCGGCGACGAGCGCGCCCAGCGGGAAAGCCATGAAAAGGGCCACGTGGTAGCGCGCGACGATGGCGAGACCCCCGCCGTGTCGGAACAGGAAGACGCTGACGAATGTGGTCGACAGGCCGACACCCGCGATGAACAGCGCGTGGATGCCGACCACGGACCACGCGTCGCGCGAGAGACCGCCGCCAGGCCGGCCTGCGATGGGTGGCTGCACTCCCCGTCATCCTGTAGCCTTGCCGGGGCGCCCGCATGCACCACGATTGCGCCGGCGGGGGCCTTTTGCTAAGATGGTTGCGGCAGCCGGCGGGGCTGCCCTCTAACGTGCGCGCACGATGGAGTGGGTTCTTCCTACCCACTCTTTTTTGCGAGCGAGGCCGGACCGAGGCAGGCCGCCACGATACGGCGAAGACCGGGTGCAGGGGGCGTGGCGCATCTGGCAGGGTCGCTGACGGATCGCGCCGAGGCCATCGCGGAGCCCCTGGCGCGGGATCTCGGCCTGGCGCTTGTCGACGTCGAGCACGTGCGCGAAGGCGGGCGGCTCATCCTGCGCTTCGTCGTGGACCGGCCCGACGGACTGTCGCTCGATGCGATCGCCGCGTTCCACCGGGCGCTGGAGCCGGTGCTCGACGCGGCGGACCTGATCGCCGGGCGGCACTACGTCGAGGTGAGCTCGCCCGGGCTGCTGCGACCGCTGCGCCGCGACCGCGACTTTGCCACGTTCACCGGCCGGACCGTGCGGGTGAGCACCTACGCGCCGGTCGACGGCAGCAAGGAGTTCGTCGGCCGCCTCGACGGGCTGGTGGACGGCGAGGTGCGGCTGCACCTTGCGGACGGACGGGACATCCGCCTGAGGCGGGAGCAGGTCGCCAAGGCCCGCTTGCACGCGGAATTTTAGGGGCCGGAGCGCCTCCGGCGCGACCTGCCGCCGTCCATGGCTGCGGGGCGCCGCCCGAATGCAAACCTGGCTCGCAAGTGGATCGAGGGGGTTGGACGCACGTGGCCGGGGAGAACCTGGACCTCATCGGCGCGCTGGCGGATCTCGAGCAGGAGCGCGGCATCGACCGCGAGACGCTGCTGTCGGCCGTGGAGGCGGCGCTGATCTCGGCGTACCGCCGCAACTACGGGACGACCGAGAACGTCGGGGTGCGCATCGACCGTGACAACGGTCAGATGGACATCTACGTCCAGAAGCGCATCGTCGACGAGGTGGCCGACCCCGACCAGGAGATCGGCATCGGCGACGCGCGGGCGTTCGACCCCTCCTACCAGACGGGCGACATCATCGAATTTCCCGTGCTCGTGAAGGATTTCGGGCGCATCGCCGCCCAGACGGCCAAGCAGGTCGTTGTGCAGCGCATCCGCGAGGCGGAGCGCGGCATGATCTTCGACGAGTACGTGCAGCGCGAGGGCGACATCATTACGGGCGTCGTGCAGCGGGTGCAGGGGCGCACGGCGTTCATCGACCTCGGCAAGGCGGAGGCCGTGCTGCCGGCGGCGGAGGTGCCGCCCGGGGAGTACTACAACCCCGGCGACCGCGTGAAGGTGTACCTCGTGGAGGTGCGGCGGACCAACAAGGGGCCGCAGCTGCTGGTGTCGCGCACCCACCCCGGCCTGCTCAAGCGGCTGTTCGAGCTGGAGGTGCCGGAGATCCACGACGGGCTCGTCGAGGTCAAGGGCATCGCGCGCGAGGCCGGGGCGCGCAGCAAGTTCGCCGTGTTCTCGCGCGACGACCACATCGATCCGGTGGGGGCATGCGTCGGCCACAAGGGCATGCGCGTGCAGGCCGTGGTCAACGAGCTGCGTGGCGAGAAGATCGACATCATCAAGTGGTCGCCGGATCCCATGGAATACGTCGGCAACGCGCTCTCGCCGAGCAAGGTCAGCCAGGTGCTGCTGCGCGACGAGGACAAGGTCGCGCGGGTCATCGTGCCGGATTACCAGCTCTCGCTCGCCATCGGGCGGGCGGGGCAGAACGCGCGGCTGGCCGCCAAGCTGACGGGCTGGCGCATCGACATCCGCAGCGAGTCGCAGGTTTTGGAGGAGGGCGGCGAGCTGGCGCCGGCCGGGGTGGGCGCGGCGACGCCGTCGGTGCCGTGGGCCGGGGCCGGAGGGTTTGGCGGGGCCGGTGGGGCCGGTGGGGCCGGGCGCGGCGCGCCGATCGCGGCGCCGTGGGCCGTGCCGGGGCCGGAGGCAGCGGATGAGGCGGCCGAGGTCGCGGAGGCGGTCGAGGGCGCCGAGCTGGCCCGGACCACCGAGGTCGCCGAGGGAGCCGAGGTCATTCCGGCGGAGGCGCTGGGGGCCGCGGAGGCTGGGGAGGCCGCCCACGCCGCGGAGCCCACGCCACCCGCGGAAGCCATGGCGGCAGCGGAGGGTGGCGAAGGGGTCGCGGCCGGCGCCGGCGCGGCGAATCTCGCGGCCGGCATGGCTGAGGGCGAGGCCGAGGCTGTGGGTGCGGTGAGCCATGATGGGCCGGCACGGCCAGTCAGCCGGCGCATCACCATGGCACCGGCGGGCGACCGGGCCAAGCCCAAGAAGAAGGCGCCGCCAAAGCCCAAGGAGACGGAGCGGGCCGTTCATGCCGCCAGCCTGGCCGAGGCCCTGGCCAAGGCGGGCCTTGCCCAGGGCGAGGTTGACGCGGCCGCCGGCTCCGGCGGGGCTGCGGCAAAGGACGGGACCGGGGAGCCGGACGCTGTCCCCGGTACGGCCGCCGCGACCGGCAAGCGTGGTCGCGGGGGACGGTCGGCGGCAGGGACGGCGGGCGATGGCGCGGGGGCCGGGCTCGGCGGGCAGCAGGCGGCGAGCGGTGATGGCGACGAAGCCGACACGGCCACCGGGGCCGCCGCCGGTGACGGCAAGCATGGCCGCGGCGGCGCGGCCAGCGGGCGGCGGGCGCGCGCCACGGCTGAGAAAGGCGCGGAGGAGCCGGCGGGCGAGGGCGTGGAGGCGGCCATCGACGAGGAGACGCTGGATGCCCTGGAGGAGCAGGTTGCACGGCCGCAGGCGCGCCAGGTGCGCCGGGTGCGGCGGACCCGCGACGAGGGCACACCGCTGGCCCGCGAGGAGGAGTAGCCGTTGCCGCACGTCAAGCGGGTGCCGCAGCGCACGTGCGTCGGCTGCGGCGAGGTGGAGGGCAAGCGCGAGCTGGTGCGCTTCGTGCGGACACCGGAAGGGGCCGTGGTATGCGACCCCACGGGTAAGCGGAACGGGCGCGGCGCCTACGTGCACGCCGAGAGCGACTGCCTGGAGCGGGCCCTCGACGGTCGTCTGGGGCATGCGCTCCGCTGCGCGGTGACACCGGAGGACGCGGCCGGGCTGCGGCAGGCGTTCGTCGAGCTGCTGGCGGCGCGGCAAAGCAAGCGGCCGCCTCAGATCCACCGCGCGCCGGAGCCGCTGCGGCTGCAGCCGAGGCCCAGGCGGACGGCGGGCAAGCGGGCGGCGAGGCCTTGAGCGAGGTAGAGGGCGGTGACGGCAGGCTGGACGAGACGCAGAGCAGGCCGGCGGGTGGGGCGGATCCCTCAACCGGACGGCGGCGCGCGGCACGCGCGGGTGGGGCACGGATCGCCAAGCCCGAACCCGTGCGGGGGGCGGAGGGCACGGCGGCGGGCGGACCAGCCGCGGTGACGGCTGGAAGCGCGGTCAATCCGGCGCCAAGCACGCTGGACAGTGCTACCGCAGACCGTGCGGCTGGCAGCGCGCCCGAGGCGGCGGTCGGGGCGCATCCCAGGCGGACGCGGCGCGGTGCGGCAGCCAGCGCGGCGGCGGCCGGCGTTGCGGCCGAGGCAGGGCCCGGCACGGTGAACGGCGCCCCCGCGGGCGGTGCCGGCACGGATGAGGCGATGGCTGGAGGTGGCGCCGTC
>JAJYVM010000214.1 GCA_021792015.1 Bacillota bacterium
GGTGGTGGCCAGTTCGACCAAGCGCTGGCGCAGGCGGGCATCGCCGAGTTGCACGTCGGCGAACTCGCGCCAAGCCCAAGGTAGCTGCTGCGCCCGTGCTTCGGCCATGCTGGAGCAGCGCTTCGCGGCGGGCGGGCCCAGATCATGGGGGAAATACTTCCAACTGTCAAAGAATCGTTCGACACATGCCCTGCTTCGACAAGGATATCGACTTATGGGTAATGGTCAGGGCGTAGGTGGCATCGGCGGAGATCTCGCGCTGGATCTGCTCCAGGGATATGGGGTCACCCCTCCCGCTGAGCGGGATTCGTGCCGGAGGGGATGGAATCCCGCTGCCCGCGCGGAACTTGGAGAAGGCGGCCTGCGTCTTTAATGGACGATGCGGTGATGGCAGGCCTCCACGCCGAAGGGGGTGCGCACCCGATGACGCACGCGCCTGGCCGCCGCCGCCGTGCCCGCGGCCACGGCCCGCTGGTCTTCCTCATGGCGTTGCTGCCTGCGCTCGGGCTCGCCGCGTGTGGCGGCGGAACGTCGGGGACGCCCGCGAGCGCGGGGCCAGATCAGCCGCCGCGGCCTGCGGCTTCTGATGTATGCGGCGGCTGGTCTTCACCGACCTCCGCGCTTGGCAGCGCCATCAGGGCCCGGTACGGGGGGATTCGCAACTGCCTGCTCGAGGGGCGCACATGGGTCATCGCCACGCTCGGGGGGCACGGCACCCAGCCGATCATCGCGCTGTACCCGTGCAGCAGCGCCGACGCGGCGTGCATGGACGGCCGCCAGCCGCACCCGCTGGCTGGCTGGCGGTTCGTGCGGCCGCCGTACCCGGGGGGCGTCACGGTCCTGGGCAGGCCCAGCGCCCATGCGCTGATCGTGGATGTCGGCGGCCATCAGCTGACCTTCGATGTGATCACCCACCGGTTCTCGCCGTGATCTTCGGCCGCCCTCGACCGTCCCGAGGCCCTCGCCGTCGCCTCCGGCGGCGTCAGTCCCCCATCCCCCCACCCGGGTCATCCACCACCCGCGCCAGGCGGCCGCACTGGCCGCCGTCACGGCGCGCCTCGGGCTCACGGCCGCGGTGCGGCGTGTAGCCGCTCACGGTAGGAGTCTGAATACTGCTCTCCGCTGCTCGCGCTGACGGTCGACGGAGAGCAGCGTCCATAGGTGCTCCGAACGCGCCTTGCTGACGCCGTCCAGGGCGCCGGTGGCGGGCGTAGCCTGTAACCCTGGACGGCGCAGGAAGGCGTGTCATGATTGGCATTCCGGACGCTGCATAAACCGATAGCCATCTTGACTCTATTCACGAAATTATCGTGAGCCGCTACACGGCGCACTTCCCACAGGCCGGCCCTGTTTCAAATTGCGTCCGCGTATTGAATGCTGTCCGCTATCCAGCCGTCGATGTATTCCTCAATCTCCCGCACAGTGTCAGTTTCCGTGAACCCATCGAGGTATGCGGCGAGATAGAAGAAGAAGAAGTGATAGCAGTAATAGGCCAACCGTTCCGAACGCAGGGTGTGTCGAATGCCGTTCTGACGGAGAGCATTCGAAAAAGCGCCCCTTGCCCAATCCCGGCTGCACATGACCCATGCGTCACGTTCCGGCGGCGCGAGGACGGGGTTGTCCCAATCCACGATGAAGTACCTGTCACCGTTCACCATCAGATTTCCTCCGGCGTCGCCGTGGGTGATGAAGAACTTCGCCGTGTCACCTTGGCACAGCCCGGCGAAGTATTTCAGCCTCTTGGCTCTATGTTCCAGTTTGCCGCGCCTGTTTTCAAGCAGCGAGCCAATCTGTGTGTTATCCAACGCGTTCCACCGTTCGAAGAATTTCTCGGCGCTTGTCACTGAAAAATCTTCACGCACAATGGGAACGCCACAGCACGGAACCGCGTACACCCTCGCCAGCATTTGATATTCCGGGATTTTTGTGGCGTCCGTTTCCATGTTTTCGCCGTCGATCCAATCAAAGACACCGAGCATGGCGCCGTCGAAGCGTGTGGAAAGGCTGCCATCCTTTGTCTTGACGATTCGACTGATGAAGTCGATCCCGTGGTCGCACAGGTGTTGGATTACAGGAAAGCTGCGTTCGTAGACGACTTGATGCGCGGCGGGGTAAACGAGTTTCAGAAAATAGCCGCCATTCGCAGCATCCAGCCGCCACGTTTCACCGTAGTAGCCGCGCTTTGCTGGAGCCAGCGCGGCGGCGCGTATTCCGTACTCCTGCCTGATGTACTCAAGCAGACGCTGCCGGTATTCCTCGGAACGGGGGATGTTGCTGTACATTGTTCCTCACTCGATATAGTCCTGACTTCCTGACCACCGAGAAGATGGCGGGCAATCGCTGGCGACACGGCTTCCGTTCGCCAACCGCCATGTCGGGGCGTCGAGGGCTATATGTGCCGCCGCCGGCCCGGACCCGTGCTCCGCACGGCCCTGCGGCTGCCGGTGCTGATGTGCCGAGCGGTCCTCGGCGTCCTCTTGGGCGGCCGCTTCCGCATGATCACGCACCGCGGACGGCGCAGCGGCCGGATCTTCCACACGGTAGTCGAGGTCGAGCGCCGTGACCCCGCCACGGGCGAGCTGGTCGTCTCCGCCCCCTGGGGCAGCAGGGCCGACTGGCTGCGCAACATCCTGGCCAGCCCGGCCCTGGCCGTGACCTCCGGCCGCCGTACTCGGAGTTGCCCCAGGGGTCGGGATGACGCGAACGAAGCGAAGCTGGGTCGAGCCGCGCCCGGATGGACCAAGCGGCGAGACGGCCGGCAGGGCCACCGCCCCGCTGGCGGCGGCACTGCGCACGGCCAGCTCGTCCGCGTACCGGTAGTCCCACGTCGCCGCCGTCGGGCTGTGCTGCTCGAAGGAACCCGTGGGCAGGAGCACGACGGGATTGCCGCGGAGGGCTGCCTCGGCTTCCCTCCATGTCATCCGGCAGAGGGCGGGCTTGTCCACGCGGGCACCTCCCTTTGGTCGCCGGCTGCTTATGGGGTGTGCTCGACCCGTGTGGCGGCGGCCGCGTCGACACCCGCCAGCGGCAGGGCCACCGTGACGCGGGCCCCGCCACCCGCGGTGTTCTCCATGAGGACCGAGCCACCGTGCGCCTGCACGGTCGAGGTGACCACCACCAGCCCCAGGTGCTCGAGGCCGCCCCCAACCGGCGTCAGCCAGTGCCCGGACAGGATGCCGGGCGGAAAGCCGGGGCCGTCGTCGGTCACGACGCAGGCCACCGCATCCGGACCGACGGTGTAGCGGATGTCGACGCATGCGTCCGGCCGCACCTGGGCGGCGTTCCGGAACAGGTTGGCGAAGGCGCGCCCCAGGGCGCCGACGTGCATGCCGACCAGGGGCTCGTGCTCGGGCGGGTGGTGCCGAAACGTCAGCCGCCCCGTCGACAGGCGCATCTGCGACCGCTCGATCTCCTCTGCCACCACGGCCGACAGGCGCTGCCGGCTCATGGAGGTGGGCGCGGGCGGCTGCAGCTGTTCGGCCAGGTACTCGCTGATCAGGCGCACCTGTTGCTCCAGCATGCGCAGGGCACCGACGGCGGCCGGCGGCTGCAGCGGGCGCAGGATCTCCACGGCGGCCTGGATGGTCTGCAGGGGGTTGCGCAGCTCGTGCTGCAGCAGCGCCGCCAGCCGGTAGCCGAAGGCCACGGCCTCCTGGCGCTTGGCGTCCTCGGTCTCCGTGTCGTCCCGCGCCGACCAGATCAGCCCGCAGGGCACCCCCTGGTACCGCCACTCAGCCGTGTGGATGTGCAGCATGACGCCGGAGCGGCCGGGCAGGTGGGCCGGGAAGCTGTCCGTCAGGGTGCGCCCCTGGGCCGCGACCGTGCTGACGAGGTGCGCGTCCGACGGGCGCAGGGCGATGGCGGCGGCGATGCGCTCGACGGATTGGCCGAGGACATCGGGGGGCGCGAAGCCGAGCAGCTCGCTCAGGGCGCGGTTGGTGTAGACGATGACGCCCTGCTCGTCCGTGGTGGCGATGCCGGTGTCCACCTGGTCCAAAAAGCCCAGGCTCCACTCGGCCGGCTCGAAGGTGAGGACATAGCCGTCGCCCTGCGCCGCATAGTTGAGCAGAAAGCCGCGCAGACCGGCCTCGGCGACGCGCAGGAGCCGGAAGCGGCTTGCGGGTAACAGCGCAGGCGAGGTCGCATCCTGCGGCACGACCCGGCTCGGGCGAATGATCTCCGATTCGGTCCGGCCCAGCAGGCCGTCGACCCCGAGCAGAGCGTGCGCGCTGGCGTTCGCGTAGACCGCGCGCCAGCCAGCATCGAAGAAGATGCGGCCGACGGGTACCGCCACGGGCTCATGGACGTCCAACGCCGCCACCTCGGCTGCCGAACGCCGGATCGGCCCATCAGTTCCACGTGAGGTCGCCGGAACCCTTGGCTAGGCGACGAGCTCCTGATACAGCCGGTCCAGCGCCCGCACAGGCCCGTGGGCCAGGCGCGCGCTGCGCATGGAGCGGATGACGGCCGGCCAGCTCAGACCGGAGGCGCAGAGCCTCTCGTAGGCGACCAGGACGTCCAGGGCGGCGTGGGCCGACTCGTCCTCGCCGCTCAGCACCCGCACGGCGGCACGGCCGGCGGCGCTGCGGGCCGCGAACAGGCGCGCGACCGGCTGGTAGGGCCGCAGCATGGCCGCGTGCTCGGTCGCCACCGGCTCCGCGCCCGGGGCGACGGCCGGCAGCAGGCGGTTCACGGCCAGGGCCACCTGGTAATCGGCGTCCTCGCCGTCCTCGCGGCGAGCGGCCGTGAACAGCCGGCCGAGGTAGACGAGGTCGGGGTCGACCGCCAGCCGGCCGGACGGAGCCTCCGGCCCGGTCCGGAGGTCGGCGATGCCCCGGAGCACGCGCTCGACATCCTGGTCGCGGCCGCGCCGGGCAAACCACCCGCCCGCCGACGCCCAGAGCGTGGCGGCTGCGTCGAGGAGGCCGCGCTGGGCGTAGTACTCGCCGAGCACCTCGAAGAGGTAGCCAAGGGCCACGGGCGACATGCGGCTCGGGGCCGCCATGTACCCGTCCAGGAGGCGGCGCAGGCGATCCCCCGCGAGGCGCAGATCGCCGAAGGCCAGCGCCGTGCGGACCCCGTCCCCGAGGACCTCCACGAGGTCGGCGTCCGCCGCGCCGGAGCCCAGCATCGCCTGCACCCCGGTCTCGGCCTCGGCGAACGCGCCGGCCTGGATGGCGAGATAGCACAGGTTGCGGCGGCAGCGCGCCGCCGCTCGGCCATCCCCGTGCTGGCGCGCCAGCTCCAGGGCCTCGCGTGTGTGGGCCCGGGCCCGGGCGAGGTCCGCCCGGTCTGCGGCCGCCAGCCCCTGGACGAGCCGGAAGTGGACAAGGGTGGTGTCGGAGACTGTCTCCTGCTCGACCGTCGTGCGGGCGGCATCGACGTAGGCCGCCAGGTCGCCCTCCAAGCCGAGCTCCCAGGCGGCCTTGGCCAGGTGGACGAACAGGCGCGCCCGGGCCTCCGGAGGTGCGGCGCGGGTGCCGAGGGCCAGGGGCAGGGCCCGGGTGCCGAACGTCAGCGCGGCCTGCGGTCGGTCGCAGTCCAGCGCGATGGATGCGCGCCGCGTGTGCGCCTCCATGATGGCCTCGCCGGTGCCGGACCGCTCCGCGGCGACCAGCTCGATGCAGGCGGCCGTCTCGGCCGCGGCAAAGAGGCCGGCCTGCTGCAGCGCAAATGCACCGCGGCTCGCAAAGGTTTTCATGCCCTCAGTCTCCCTCTGGCGGTGGTCTTGGAACAGATACCTCTTGACGACAAAATGTGATAATCTTAGAGTCGAAGTTTGTTAGCTGGGAGGGAACAGTGTTGAAGCGTGGAGTATTTTGGGGGTCGCTGCTGATTGTGGTCGGCGCGCTCGTTGCGTTCGCGGCTCCGGCCTTCGCCTGTGGCCTCGGCAGCGGCGGCGGGTTCTGCTAGAGTCGCTCGTCAACCTCGTCAACATTGCGGGCCGGCGGCAGCCGCCGCCGGCCCCCTTTTTTTATTCGCGGGTTTCGGTCGGACGTTGGGGGTATCCCAAAAAGATTTCGCTCAAGGGGCCGAGGCCCGCCGCAAGGAGCCCCCAGCAGACCAGGTGCGCGCGCAGGTCCGCGGGGCCGAGGTGGAGATGACCGGCGATGCCGACGGCCGCGGCGCCCACAACGTTCGCCGCGCTGTCGTCGACGAAGGTGGCGGCGTGCGCCGGGATGCCCGCCAGCCGCAGGGCGGCATGAAAGATGGCCGGATCGGGCTTGGCCGCGCCCACCTCGAATGAGCTGACCACCCCGTCGAACGCATCCCTCAGGCCGAGGAGGCCCAGGTCCGCACCGAGACGGCTGGTCGCGTAGGTGACCAGCACGACCCCCGCCCGCAGGCGCACGCGGCGCACCAGCAGGACCGCCGCCTCGTCCGGCACCCCGGCGGAGGCCGACCACACGGCCACCGCCCTGCGCGCATCGGCCCCGGGATGCTCGCGCTCCAGGCGCGCGAGCGCCGCCGCCCGCCACTGCTCGTCCGGCACGCGGCCGGTGATGGCCGCCCGCAGCAGCTCGGGGTCGAACGCCGCACGCGCGATGGCGCCATCCGGCAGCCCTCCGGCCAGCTCCGCCTGCCGGGTGGCCTCGGGCGGCCAGTGAAGCAGGACGCCGTCCAGATCGATCAGCAGCGCCCGGATGTCCGCCACGATGCACATCGCAGGAGCCCGGGGCTCCCCGGGCTTTGGTAGACTCGGAGCAGGTGGTGGCGCGGATGCCGTTCAGCCGTCCCGAGCCCCGCTTCGACCCGGCCAAGTTCCCCAAGGTGGCCATCG
>JAJYVM010000215.1 GCA_021792015.1 Bacillota bacterium
TTGGGCCAGTCGGCGCCGGCCCGGCCCGCTCACTGAGGCAGTGGAGGCGGAATGAGGCATGGTGCTGCAGGTCCTCGTGCCAGGGGCTCGGCTCGAAGGACTGGAAGGCCATGACGCAACTGGCGGTCGGAGCCGGTCGCCCTGGCCGTGCGAACTGGCCGGCGTGCGTACGTGGCCAGGGATCACGTCCTGGTCGAGCTCGTCGGCGCACACCTTGACGACAGCCGCCTCATCGAATCCGGCGGTCTCCGGCTGAGGACGACTCTGGCCGCCACGCGACAACACCGTGAACCACTCCTCCAGACACATCGGCGCCCCCCTAACCAGGGGGCAACCGTGGCCAACGCCTCGATCCTCTCCGGCGACACGCCTGGCGAAACCGCCTGCCCGGGTGTGGCCATGTGCCAAGGCGCGGAGCCAGCGCTCAACCGGTGGTCGCCTCGGGCCCGGTGCAGCCTGGACGCCTCCGTCCCCGGGGATGTATCCCTCGCCGGTGCGACCTGCACCACCTCAGCTGCCGCTCAGGTGGGTCGGGCGGCCACCCCGTCAACGGGCGCGGCGGACGGAGAGGTGGCCGGCAGCGGCGAGCCGGCGGGCTAGCGGCGGCCAGCGAAAGCTGCTCACGTGCGAAGTATGTGCCGATGTCCTGCATGTCCTGAATAGCCGTCATCAACGGCGCGGGGAAGATCGCGGTCGAGTTCTTATCCACCGCGATTTCAGTCAGTGTTTGCAGAGGCCGCAGCTGCAGGGCCACCGGGTGCGCCTCCATGATGGAGGCGGGCTGGCTCAGCGCATCCAAGGCCAGAAGCTCCCCCTCGGCCGCGATGATTTTAGCCCGCTTCTCGCGCTCGGCCTCAGCCTGACGCGCCGTGGCCCGCTTCATCGTTTCCGGGAGCTGGATGTCCTTGAACTCGACCAGCGTTACGAGGACGCCCCACTGCTTGGTCAGGGGATCGAGGAGCTGCGGGATGCTGGCGTTGATCCGGTCGGTCTCGGCCAGGATCTCGTCGAGGGCATGCTGCCCGACGACCTTGCGCAGGGTGGTCTGCGCGATCTGGTTGATGGCCGCACCCACGTTTTCGATGGCGACGACCGCCTTGACGGGATCCTCCACCCTGTAGTACGCGACGGCTGACACATCCACGCTGACGTTGTCCTTGGTGATGATGCCCTGGGATTGGATCGGCATCGTCGCGATGCGCAGCGATACCTTCCGCAGCTCGTCGACGATCGGCACGATGAGTGTCAGGCCAGGCTCGCGCACCGCGATCACGCGCCGCAGGCGGAACAGGACCCCGCGGTCGTACTGCTGGACGATCCGGACCGACAACAGCGCCAAGACCACGACGACGATGATGACAAGGGGACGACGCTTGACATAGGTCCTCTCTCCTCACGCCGGAGCCGCCCACGGCGGGAATCTGACCGGCGGATCACCCTGGACGCGCGACAGCGCCGTGGGTCGCGCCTGAGCGCCCGCACTCGTTCGAAAGGGCCGTACTACCTGCGCGCCCCGACAGGGCCCCCGACGGAGCCCGGCCATGCGATGCGACGGTGCGACCTGGCTTTAGGCTTCGATAGGGGAACCTACGCGCTCGGCGGGACGGCGGGGAGGGGTTGACCGGTTGAAACCTACGGGGAGTCTTCTGTGGGTGAGGAGACCCCTGTTCTTCCAATCTCAACGTATCGGATCCCATGTGCGAAAGCAACAGGGAAGCATGCAAGGCGCAAGGTCGAAACGGCGCGAAGCCCCCCGGTGTGGCGCAGTGTTGGCGGACCGCGATTGACGCAGCGGCTGCTGCTGTCATCCAGCCTCGCTCACTGGGCGCGTTGACCTGGCGGGAGGCGGCCCCATGGTGTCATGACAAGGGTTTCCTCCGGCCCACCGTCCCCGCTCGGTTTCGGGTGGCGGTCGCCGGCACGTGCAACAAGAGGGCGCGCGGCCCTGCGGGAGGAGAGCCGCCGGCGGCTGCCCGATGGGCCGCGCAGCAAGGCTTATCCCGGCCTGTGCCGGCTCTATGGGTGGTTCCAGGATGGTGCGGGCAGCAGCCCCGACGCGACATCGGCCCGCTGCTCGGGCCGCGGCTCGGTCGCACCCGGATGCGCGGGGCCCGTGCCGGGCTGGAGTGTGTCGATCCATTTGGTCAGGTGTTGGACCAGCCAGGGGGACTCGTCGGCGACGAGGCTGTGTAAGCCCGTGGTGCCAACGAAGGAGGCGACTGCGGCGTTACCCGCGAACACGGCCCGGCTCGCCCCATTGTCCACGATCGGGTCCTCCGCGCTCAAAAGCAGCAGCGTCGGCGTGCACCAGCTCAGATCCGGGACCGGCACCCGCTGCTGCGCCGCCAGCAGGTGCAGGAGGAAGCCGGGCGTGTATCGCCGATTGCACAACGGATCCCGATCGATCATGCGGCGGACGCTTCTCGGCCACCTTGCCAACTGGGAGCGCCAGCAGGGGACGCGCCCAGCTTGCCGCCGGCCAGGCGCCCCGACTCAGGAGCCGCCATCCAGCAAAATGGGACCGGTTAACACGGCAACGGCCGGATTGTACCGTAGCGTCGGGGTGGTCTGCCGCGGCGCCACGGTGGGGCCCGCCATTCTGGATTGGGGACCGGCTGTTCAGCCAAGCGGATCTTGAGTTGATCCGCTGGACCGCCGAGCGCTTTCCGGCCCTCAGCCGATGGGAACGGCTCACACGATCTGCGAGAACCTGCTGCTGTGGCAGGCGCCCCCCCGCCGCGCCTATACACGCTTCAGCGTCCGGCTTTCACGGCCCCGCGCAGCAGTGGGCTGTACGGCAGCGGATGCCCGCGCTGCCGTGCAGGATCTCGTCAGTCGCCACAGTCGCGACCACCCCGCCGCGGTCCTCCGGAGCCGCCGTTTATCGGGCAAGCCGGCGCCCGTCAGGACCAGGCCAGGGCGTAGACTCACCTCCTCGCTACCGAGGCGCCGCGCCTCGTCGAGGCGAACGGCCACCGCCACAGGTGCGGCGTGATGAGCCGGGGGCAAGACGACCGTCGGACGGCGGCCGAAGGCGCTGATGTGGCCGTCCACATGGATCTGGGGGAAGGGGTCCTGCACCCGCAGCACACCGGAGACGCCCGAAGTTGTGGATGAACTCAGTCGGCCTCCGCCCGTACACTGCTGCGGCATGGTGGAGGAGGCGCTTGCCGCGCCCGGCGAGCCTTGTCGCGCGGAGTGCGCCGTCGACCAATTCGAGCGGAATCGCGGACTGCGCGATCAGTACAACGCCGGCTCGAAGAGCTGGGGTGAGTGGGCTGCGCACGACGAGGTCCCTCCGCGCTTGAGCATGAACCGCAAGGGTCGCTTCGCGGTGGGGGTCCCGAGCCCCCACGGATTCGAACGGCAGCGCCGTGCGACGTGCAGGGATCTGCGGACCGGCGCGGCGGTGCGGCGTCGCACCGGCCTACGCCGCGCCGCCTCCGGGCAAGTTGACGCCTGCCCCGCCCAGGCGTAACGTGAACATCGTAAATCCTAGTCTCGCAGTCGGATTTCTAAGGGGACGGGCACCATGGCAGAAGCCAAGACTCCGCTCCTGATGGAGGACTACAAGTACGGCTTCCACGACCCGGAGAACTACGCGTTCAAGTCCGGCAAGGGCCTGAACCCGGAGATCGTGCGCGAGCTGTCGGCCATGAAGCACGAGCCGCAGTGGATGACCGACTTCCGCCTGCGCGCGCTTGAGGTCTTCTACAGCAAGCCCATGCCGCTGAAGTCGGCCTGGGGCTCCGAGGAACTCTCCGAGCTCGACTTCGACAACATCCGCTACTACGTGCGCCCGACCGAGAAGAACGCCAGGTCGTGGGACGACGTTCCAGACACCATCAAGAACACCTTCGACCGTCTGGGCATTCCCCAGGCCGAGCGCAAGTTTCTGGCCGGCGTCTCGGCCCAGTACGAGTCCGAGGTGGTCTACCACAGCATCCGCAGGGACCTGGAGAAGCAGGGCGTCCTCTTTCTGGACACGGACACGGCATTGCGTGAGCAGCCCGAGATCTTCAGGGAGTACTTCGGCACGATGATCCCGCCGGAGGACAATAAGTTCGCCGCCCTGAACTCCGCCGTGTGGTCGGGCGGCAGCTTCATCTGGGTGCCCGAGGGCGTGAAGGTCGAGATTCCGCTGCAGGCCTACTTCCGCATCAACACCGAGAACATGGGCCAGTTCGAGCGCACGCTCATCATCTGCGAGCCGGGCTCGTTTGTGCATTATGTCGAGGGCTGCACGGCGCCGACCTACTCCTCCGACTCCCTGCATTCCGCCGTGGTGGAGATCCTGGTGAAGAAGGGCGCCCGCTGCCGCTACACGACGATTCAGAACTGGTCGGTCAACGTGTACAACCTGGTGACCAAGCGCGCTGTCGTCGAAGAGAATGGCACCATGGAGTGGGTTGACGGCAACATCGGCAGCAAGCTGACGCTGAAGTACCCCTCCGTCTACCTGATGGGCCGCGGCGCCCGCGGCGATATCCTCTCCGTCGCCTACGCCGGCAAGGGCATGCACCAGCATGCCGGCGGCAAGGCCGTGCATGCCGCCCCCGAGACGACCTCGACCATCGTCAACAAGTCGATCAGCGCCCACGGCGGCAAGACCACGTACGTCGGCCTTGTGAGCATCGCCGACGATTGCCCGCGCAGCCGGAACAACACGAAGTGCGACGCCCTGATCATGGACGCCGAGAGCGCGTCCGACACGATCCCGTTCATTGAAATCGAGGAGGACGACGTGTTCTTGGAGCACGAGGCCTCGGTCAGCAAGGTGAGCGAGGAGCAGCTGTTCTACCTGCGCTCGCGCGGCCTCTCCGAGCAGGAGGCGACAACCATGATCGTGATGGGCTTCATCGAGCCCTTCGCGAAGTCGCTGCCGATGGAGTACGCCGTCGAATTGAATCGCCTGATCGAGCTGGAGATCAAGGGCGGGCTTGGCTAGCGGCAGCTTACACTGTATTGAGCTTGGAGTCCCGATCGCAGCTCCGCCGGCGACCGGCTCCGCCACGCGCACCACGCGGCCGCCGTGTCTCGATCAGAAGGTCCAGTGCCGGCGCCGGCAGCTCGCGCGCCCGGACGGGGTCGCGCCCGCCCACGGAGGCCAGGACCGCCAGGCGCCAAAGCCAACTCGGGGCTTCCGGCGTGCACAGTCGCGAGCACCTGGTGTCCGGACAGTGCGGCGTTCAGAAACGGCAGGGCCTCGCCGCTGAGGATTCCCCCCAGGACGATCACCTCGGGCAGCAGCTGCAGCGTCACCGGAAAGATGTCGGCCAGGGTCAGATCCCCGCTCGGCCGCGGTACCGCCTCCAGCGCCGCGACATTGGGCAGATCCAGGCGCAGCTCGGCCGTGTGCTCGAGCACGACGACCCGCGCGCCGACCTCGCGCGGGCCCAACAGGGCTCGCAGGTTTGTGGTCTTGCCCGACCCCGTCGGCCCGTAGAGCAGGCAGTTGAGCCCCGCGCGCATGGCGGAGGCCAGGAAGTCCCGCACGTCAGCCGTCCACGCCTCGCTAGCGACCAGTTCATCGGCACCGAGGCGGCCCGCCGGCGCGGGCTTGCGGATGGCGAGCGCGGCCGGGGTGCCGCCCCCGACGAGCGCACGGCGCAGGTCGTCAGTCAACGCCACGGCGGAGGGGCTGCTTCCCGCGGCGAGCAAGTAACGGATGAACGCTCACATCCTTCATGGCGCGGGCACGACGGATCGCCTGGGACCGACCCGACAAGCGGAGATCTCATCCCGTCCAGTCCCGAAGCTGTCGCGAGGACAGCGAGGGCCCGGCCTCTCAGCCGAGCCCTCCGTCACCTGCAGAAGCCGCCCGCACATCGGCGCTGCGGCTATGGCGCCATCTTTTGCAGCACCAGGGTCAGCACCTTGGCCGCCTGCGCGCGGGTCGCCGCGCCCAGCGGCTCGAACGTCCCGCCCGGCAGCCCGTTCAGATACCCCGCCGCCACCGCCGCCTGCACCGCAGCCACCGCCCACGGGGCGATCTGTGCGGCGTCGCTGAAGGTGAGCGCCGTGCTGCCGGTCAGCTTCAGCGCCCGCGCCAGCAGCACGGCCATCTCCTCGCGGGTCAGGGTCTGGTCGGGCCCAAACATGCTCGCGGTGATGCCCTGCAGCAGGCCCGCCTGCACGGCCGCCGCCACGTACGGCGCATACCAGTCGCCCGCCGGCACGTCGCTGAACTGTGTGGCCCCAGTCCGGGGCGCCAGCCCCAGGGCCAGGACCAGCATCTTGACGAACTGCGCGCGGGTCACGGGCGCCTCCGGCCGGAAGGTGCCGTCCGGGAAGCCGCTCACGACGCCCCTGGCCGCCAGGGTCGCGATGTCGCCGTACGCCCAGAAGCCGGGCGGCACGTCGGCGAAGCTGGTCCGCGCCGGCGCCGCCTGCGTCACGGGCACCGCGTAGGTGAATTGGTCCGCCGGGCTCACGACGCTGGCGCCGTATGGCGTCCGCACGGTGACGTCGACCGTGCCCGTACCGGGCGGCGAGGTGGCGCTGATCTGGTCGGGCGAGAGCACGGTCACACCCGCCGCCGCCTTGGGCCCGAAGTCGACCGTGGCCGGTGCCGCAAAGCCGCTGCCCGTGATCACCACGACCGTGCCGCCCGCGGCGGGGCCGCCCTGCGGGCTCAGGCCCGTGACCGCGGGCACCGGCGGTTGCGGCGCGTAGCTGACCGGCACGGCCGCGGCCGGGGCCGTGAAGGTCGCCACCGTGACCTGGCTGAGCGATGTCCCCGGCACTGAGGCCGTG
>JAJYVM010000216.1 GCA_021792015.1 Bacillota bacterium
GGACATCGCCGGCGGCGAGTGCGTCAGCGGACATCGCGGCCGCCTTCCACCACGAAACCCTGGCCAGCGATCCAGCGCACGGGCCGGCCGGCGGCCCCCCGGGGCCCCAGTGGTAGGGCGGCAACTCGCCACCGATGTCGGCATCGAGCCAGGCGCGGTCCTCGGCCGTGCGGCCGGCGCCGAGCGGGTCCTGGTCCCCTTCCTCGGGTGGGGCGGTGCCCCCTGCCTTCACGGCCGCGGCCGCGCTGCGTGCGGGCCGACCCGGGGTCAGCGGCGGAGGCCAGCGGGCACGCGGCGCCGCGCGCGGTGCAGGGAGGCGCCACCCTGCGGGTGGGCCAGGGATCCCGCCAGGACGAGCGCGCGCTCGACGGCGGCCGCGTGAGCGCGCCGGCTGAGCACGTCGCAGCCGTTGCGTTCGATGGCACGCAGGATATGCCGGTAGAGGGCCGCGGCCGCCGCGACGGCCCGCCGGGCGGACCCCGGGAGGCACTCGATCCCGGGTCGCGCCCGCTCGTAGGCGGCGTCGGCGCACGCGATGTACTCGCGGACCAGTTCGACGAGGGCCGGCGGCGGGACCGAGCCCCGCAGCGCCTCGGGCTGCAGGCCATGCCGCCGCAAGGCCGCCAGAGGCAGGTAGACGCGGCCGGCCCTGGCATCCTCGCCGACGTCCCGCAGGATGTTGGTCAACTGCATGGCGATGCCCAGTTCGTCGGCGGCGCGTCGCGCCGGTTCGCCCCCGCGGGCGCCGAAGACCTCGGCCATCGCCAGGCCCACCGTCCCCGCCACCAGGTGGCAGTAACGCAGCAGGTCCTCGTCCGTCTCCACGGCGCGGCCCTGCAGGTCCCAGGCCGCCCCGTCGAGGAGCTCGGCCAGGGGGGCGATGGCCGCGTCGTGCCGGCGCAGCGTCTGGACCAGTGCCGGGCCGATGGCGGTACCGGAGGCCGGTGGCGTACCCGGTTCCTCTCCGGCGGCAAGACGACGAAGCCAGGCGCGCCAGAGCTGCAACTGCTCCTCCGGGTCCCAGGGTGCCCCCGGTTCGTCCGCCAAGTCGTCGACCGTGCGGCAGTATGCGTAGATGGCCCAGGTCTCCAGGCGGGCACGCCGGGGCAGCAGTCGGCTGGCGAGATAGAAACTGCGGGCGTGTCGGCGGCAGATGGCCCGGCAGCGCAGGAAGGCATCGCGCAGCGTGTCCCCGCCCACGCCCTCCGCGGACGCGGGCGCCGGGGCAGGCGCCCGCCGAGGTCCCGCGGGCACCGCCGGCCCGATCAGCGCGGCGACGATGCGCGCGGAGAGCAGCACGCCGGGGATGCCCGCGCCGGGGTGCGTGCCCGCTCCGACCAGGTAGAGGCCATGGGCGCCGGGTACCCGGTTGGGTGGCCGAAAGTATGCGGATTGGCGCAGCAGCGGCTGCAGTGAAAAGGCGTTGCCGCGCCACGCCCCAAGCTGCCGCTCGAAGTCGAGGGGGGTGAACTCCTCGGAGAAGTCGATGTGGGCCCCCAGTTCCGCGCAGCCCAACTGCCGCCCAAGGAAGTCCAGAACGCGCGCCCGCAACCCGACGGCGGCATCCGGCCATTCCGGCCCGTCGCGGTGGCCGAGGCAGGGCACGGGGACCAGGGCATAGAGGGCGTCCCTGCCCGCCGGGGCCACCCCAGGGTCGGTGGCGGAGGCGCGTTCCAGATAGACGGCCAACGAGCGCGGCAGCCGCCCGGCGAAGATCGAGCGCACCGTCTCCCGGTAGTCGCTCGGCATGAAGATCGTATGGTGCGGTAGCTGGTCCAGGCGCCGGGACACCCCCAGGCGCAGCAGGTAACAGGACATCGATGGCTGCGCGGGCAGCGCGGCCCAGGATGCCTTCTGCCAGGGCCGGGCCTCGGGGCAGAGGCGGGTGAGCGTGGCCACCGCGTCGGCGTTGCTCACCACGGCGTCGGCCGCCACCTCCGCGCCGCCGGCCAGCCGCAGGCCCTGGACACGGCCGCCCCGGACCAGCACACGCTCCACCGGTGCCCCGGTCTGCAGTTCCCCTCCCAGCGCCCGCAGGGCATCGACCAGGGCCCCCACCACCGCGCCCATGCCCCCGAGCGCGTAGTGCACCCCGCCTGCGCGTTCCAGGTGGGGGATCAGGGCATACACCGCCGGACTGGCGAACGGGTCGCCACCGATGAAGAGCGGATGGAAGGAGAAGGCCATGCGCAGGCGTTCGTCGCGGAAGCAGCTCGCCGCCAAGCCGTACACCGAGCGCAGGGCCCCCATCGCCGCCATGGCCGGGATCAGCGCCGCGAAGTCCCGTGCGCGCAGGAACGGCCGCGCGCCCAGCCGGTCGAAGGCCTGGGCGTGCAGCGCCGCCGTCTGGTCGAAGAACCGGGCCAAACCGCGCGATTCCCCCGGCGCCAGTTCGTCGATGGCCGCAGCCAGCCGGCCCCGGTCGCGGTGCACCGCCAGCACCGAACCGTCGGCGAAGCGGATCTCATAGAACGGATCGATCTCCCGCAGCTCGATGGCGTCCTGCAGCCGGCGCCCGGCCAGGGCAAGCAGATCCGCGAGTTCGTTCGGGGCCGTGATGATCGACGGGCCGCCGTCGAAGCGGTAGCCGCCGCCGATGACCGGTGCCGCGCGCCCGCCCGCCTGAAACCGGGCCTCGTAGACCGCGACTCGGTGGCCCAGGGCGGCCAGGCGAATGCCCGCCGCCAACCCGCCGAATCCACTGCCGATCACCGCGACGCGCATCGCGGTTGCCTCCCGTCGTGGGGCGAGCTGATCAGTGATCGCGTGCAAGGACCCAGAGGGCCAGCCCGTCCAGATCGCCGGCGAGTTGCCGGCTCAGCGGCAGCGCGCCGACGGCGGCGCGGCTGCGGGTCACCAACTTCCTGGCCAGATCCAGGGTGGCGGCCGGGGCCCCGGTCGCGGTGATGACGGCGGCGGCCTCGGCCCAAGCACCCGAGCGCAGCAGCCGGGACAGCCTCCGCCGGCCCTCTGGGTCCAAACGGTGCAGGGCGGTGGCCAGGACGTGGGTCGGCTTGCCCTCGCGGAGATCGCCCAGCGCTGCCTTGCCGGTGCGCGCGGGATCGCCCTGGAGGTCCAGCAGGTCGTCGGTGAGTTGGAAGGCGATGCCCAGTGGCAAGGCGTACGCCCGCAGGGCCGGCTGCCATTGCTCCACCGGGCCGGCGAGGGCCGCGCCCAGCTGGAATGGGCGCCAGGCCGTGTACAGGCCGGTCTTCAGGGCCGCCGCACGCGCCGCGGCGGCAGGCGTCAGGGCACCGCCGGCGCGCCGGGCTGCCGGCGCAGAGAGCCGCAGGTCCTCCGCCTGTCCGCAGACGGCCTCCAGACGCAGCAGGCCGAAGGTACGGCGCGCCTCCGCCTGCCGCGGCCCGGCGGCGGCACCCTCTTCGAAAGCGAGATCGGCCAGGACGAAGGCGAGGTCGGCCAACAGCAACCGGCGCCCAAGCACCCGCCGGCCGCGGGGACCCGGCACGGCCACCGGCCAGCGCACCCCGCGCCGCCGATGGGCGCCGTCCATCACGTCGTCCTGGATGAGGGCGAAGGCGTGCACCAACTCGGTGGCCATGGCGGCGGGGAGCCATGCCGCTTCACGCCCCCCCACGCAGCCGCTCAGTTGCTGCCCGGCCCGGAAGCCGAGGGCCACCAGCGCCGGGCGCAGGCGCTTGCCCCCCGCCAGCAACAGGCGCAGCAGTCCGTCGGCCAGCGGTGCGGCCGCAGGCCCCAGGCGCGAGCGGTGGGCGGCAGAGCGGACGAAACCGGTCAGGTGCGGGTCAAAGCGCGCGGCGAAGCCGGCCAGCGCGCTGGGCAGGACAACCGCGGGCGAGGCCGGCGGCATATCCAGGACGCTCAGGGGAATCACCTCCGGCAGCTGTTGCTGGGCGTTCAGCGGCCGAACACGCCGCCGAAGGGGTGGTAGACGAAGAGGAACCCGAAGGTGTAAACAAAACCCACCGCCAGGTTGATCCAGAGGAAGCGGGCGAAGCCCCCGTGACCGTCACCGCCCCCCCGCCCGGGCGGGAAGGCCAAGAAGGACCCGACGTTGAGCGGATAGGCCAGCAGCAGGCCCGCGGCGACCCAGTGCCAGGGACCGTGGCCGCCGGCCGCCACCAAAGCGAAGGCCAGCAGGTAGAGCCCGAGGGCGTAGATCGCCGTCGCTCGGCCGCCGATGGCCGTCGCCACGCTGCGGTCGGCCGCTTGGCGATCGAAGTCCACGTCCTGGATGGCGCCGAAGGCTTGCGAGGCCATCCCCCACAGGGTGAAGGCCACAATGTCCGCCCAGGGCCAGTGGGCGGGGGACAGCCCCTCGACGGCCAAGGCACAGATCAGCGGGAGCACGAAGTGCGAGGCGGAAACGATCCCGTCGAGGAAGGGCACGGTCTTCCAACGCGCCGGTGGGTGGCTGTAGGCGAGGGCGAGCGCGACCAGCGCCAGCAGGACCAGGTTCGCCCCGGCCGGGGCCAGGGCGATCCAGAGCGCCCAGAAGGGCAGGTTGGTGGCCAGCACGGCCGTCCACAGCGGCCGGTGCAGGGCGGGAGGCAGCAGGCCGCCCTCGACCGAGTTCTTGCGCGGGTTGCGCACGTCGGAGGCGTAGTCGCAGACGTCGTTGACGCCGTATAGCAGAAGGTTATACGGCAGGGTGAAGTAGACGAGGCCGGCGACGGCGGACAGGTCCAGGTGCCAGCCCGCGACCAACAGCCCCGCCGCATACACGAAGAAGGTGTTCGGCCAGGAGATGGGCCGGCTGCTGCGCAGCAGCGCGGCGGCCACCCCCTGCGCGGGTCGGGCCTGGGGCGCCGTGGCGCGTTGACCGAGCCACTCCCAGAAGACGACCGCGAACGTGGCCATCGCCACGCCGAAGCCGACGTCCTCCAGGGGCATGAAGGGCAGCGTCACCCCGAGGGTCGAGGAGCGGCGAAAGAGGACCACCGGCAGGCGGAAGATGGCATTGTCGAAGACGGCCGTGGCCAGCACCGCCAGCCCGAGGAAGAGCCAGAAGGCGCCCCGGCGGTGCAACCGGGTGCCAAACCAGTGGTTGGCGCCAAAGGCGAGCAGGAGTCCCACCAACGTGATCAGTGTGTACCTGGGCACGCCGGGCCCCCCCGCCGGGTCCATCGCGCAAGGTTTATTATACTTACTGATCAGTATAGTTTGTCAACACGGGGATGTGCCGGAGCGGGCCCAGTGCGGGTTGGGCAGGCGCCCGGGTGCGACCCGGCAGGGCCGGCTGCGGCCCGGAACAGCCCCCCGATGGAGATGTCTTTGGGCTTGACCCGAGAGGCGCACTGCGACCCCTTGCCGGCGGTCCGTGGTCTTCGGGGCCCCGCAGCGGACCCTCCGTCCCCGGCAGGGGCGGCACGGGTGGCAGTTGTCACGGTTGGGCAGGCACGACCGGCACCGCCCGACGCCGCGGCCACCGAAGGACGCCAACCGCGATGCGGCGGCTTGGCCCGAACGATGCCCGGTGATAGACTCGCGGAAAGCGGGAGGGGGCGTTCCCGGTGGCCCACGTCACCTACCTGGTCCTCCTGCTCATCCTGCTCTTTCCCGCCATGGCCGCAGACCGATGGTTCGGCCTCGGCGTGCTGGCCGAGTCGAGGCGCCTTGGCGGTACGATCCTGCTCATGTTGGCCATCTTCCTCACGTGGGATGCGGTCGGGCGCGCGGCGGGCATCTGGTGGCCCGACCCCGCGCACACCCTAGGTCCCGGCTTGGTCGGGGGTCTGGTGCCGTTGGAGGAACTGCTCTTTGTCGGGGGCACGACCTACGCGCTGCTGGTCCTCTGGCGGGTGGCGGCGCTGGCGCAGTCCCGCCGGGGCGCGCGGCGGGCCGGGGCCCACCCGCGCTAGCGCGAGTTGGAGCGCGAGCGTGGCCCCTGCGGCCGAGGGGCGGGTCGGGCTCGCGAGGAGGAAGCCTCGTCCCGTTTGAATGTGCGGGGCCGAGGCCCCGGCGCTGGGGCCGCGGGCCGGCACCCTGAGGCGCAGCACCTCATTCTTCTGTAGGAGAAAGTGCCCATTGGGCGAGAACGGCGGTGGCCATTCGGCCAGCGTCGTGGGGCGTCGCACCGGAGCGTCGCGCCGGGGTGCCGCCGTGGTCCGCCTCCTGCCCAACACCGTCTGTGCCACCCAGACTGGTACGCCGTCGAGTCCAAGCGGGGAGGCGGCGAGCCGCGCCCCGTCTGGCAGCGCCGCCGCGGCACGACGCGGGACGCCGTCGCCCGTCGCCTGGAGGGGCCGGGCGCCTGCGAGACTGCGGTCTACGCCTTCGGCGCGGCCGCCACCGGCGGCGGCGTGGAGGTGCGCAGCCTGATCTGGGATGCCACCAACTTCGTCACCTCCATCGGCACGCGGACCGATGCCGGCCTGCCCCAACGCGGCCGCAACACGCAGCAGCGCAACCCCCTCCGGCAGTTGCGCAGTCCCCTGGGCATGCCGACCACCAGGGTGAACGCCGCGGTTCGCGAGCGGCGCAGGGCCGGTCCGCCACGCGCGAGGACCGCTGGCGGGCCTCGACCGCGGTCCGCCACAACGGGGACCAGGGCCGCCACGACGTCGGCGGCCGCGCCCGCGGAGGCGTACGCGTCCCAGGACACGGCCACCGGCAGGGGTGGCCCGGGGCGGAACCGCAGGAACCCGTCCGCCGCGCCCATGAGCCGGGCGAACGCGGCCGCGGGAAGGGGCGCCAGCGCGGCGACGGGCACGGCCAGGGGCATCCATTCGAGCAGGTGGAGCAGGACGATGTGGCCCGCCCCGGCCCC
>JAJYVM010000217.1 GCA_021792015.1 Bacillota bacterium
CCGGCGAGGGGGACAACGACCTGGAGAAGGCCGTCTTTGCCCACCACCCAGAGCTGGCGGACGCCAAGGCCGAGATCCTGGCTGCGGGGGCGCTAAAGGCCCTCATGACGGGGAGCGGCGCGGCCGTCTTTGGCGTAATGCCGTCGCCGGCCAAGGCACGGGAGGTCGCCCGCACCTTCAGGGCCCGGGGTTGGTGGGCCACCGCCACGCGGTTGCTGCCGTGAGCGTCGCCGGGATTGTGCTCGCCGGGCGCCGCAACGGGGGGCGCCTGCGCGACGAGCCCGCCGAGTACGAGGCACTGATCCCGATCGCGGGCCGTCCCATGGGGGCATGGGTGGTAGCTGCGCTCCTGCCGACTTGCACGCGCGTCGTGGTCGTCGGACCGGAAGGGCTGGGAGCACCTTCGGTCGCGCCCGGCGCCTCCGTGGTGGAGAACTTGCGGCGCGGCGTTGCCGCCGCGCTGCCCGCGGACGAGATCCTGGTCGCAACCGGCGATGCGCCGCTGCTGACGGCCGCCGGCGTCGAGCGCTTCCTGGCCGGCAGCCGCGCGGCGGGCGCGGCCCTCGGCTACCCCATCGTGCCCCGCGCGGCCTGCGAGGCGGCGTTCCCGGGTGTCCGGCGCACCTACGTGCGGGCGGACGGGGTGGAATACACGGGCGGAAACGTCTTCTACCTCCGCGCGGAGGCCGGGCCGGCGCTGCTGGCGCAGCTGGAGGCCTTTTACCGGGCCCGGAAGAATCCCCTGCGGCTGGCGGGGCTGTTCGGTCTGGGCACCCTCCTGGCGCTGCTCGCGGGCCGCGCGCGCGTGTCCGCGCTGGAGGCCACCGCCTCGCGCCGGCTGGGGGTGGCGGCACGTGGGATCGTCTGCGACGATGCGGGCATCGGCACGGACTGCGACAAGCCGAGCGACCTCGTGCTCGCGCGGGCGGTGCTGGGCGGAAGGAGCTGAGGGCTCGTGCGGCGGAGCCAGCGGATGGCGGTCCTGATCCAGCGCCTCGTCGAGCAGCCGGGCCGCGTCTTCACGCTCTCCGAGTTCGCCCGCGAGTTCGGCGCCGGCAAGTCCAGCATCAGCGAGGACCTGGCGCTGGCGCGCGAGGTCTTCGCCGAGGATGATCTCGGCCGCATCGAGACCTACCCCGGGGCCACCGGCGGCGTCAGCTACCTGCCCGTGCGCTCGGCCGAGCGGCTGGCCAAAAGCACGGGCGCCCTGGCCGCGCTGCTCTCGGCGCCGGACCGCATCTTGCCCGGGGGGTTCGTCTTCATGACGGACGTGCTCTTCGCCCCGAGCTGGGCGCAGGCCATCGGCGAGGCCTTCGCCACCACCTTCGCCGGCGCTGGCGCCGAGTACGTGGTGACGGTGGAGACCAAGGGCATCCCGATCGCCCTGATGACGGCTCGGGCCCTGGGCCGGCCGATGGTGCTGCTGCGCCGCGACAGCCGCGTCACGGAGGGCTCGTCCGTGTCCATCAACTACGTCTCCGGCAGCAGCCAGCGCATCCAGACGATGTCGCTGCCGCGCCGGGCCCTGCCGCAGGGGGCGCGGGCGCTGATCGTCGACGATTTCATGAAGGGCGGAGGGACTGCGCGGGGTATGGTGGACCTGCTGGGGGAGTTCGGCGCGCGCGTGGTGGGCATCGGGGTGGTGGTGGCGACGGCGGAGCCGGCCAACAAGCGGGTCGACGGGTACACGGCCCTGCTTCGCCTGGAGGCGGTCGACGAGGAGGCGCGGCGCATCAGCCTGCGCCCGCTGACGGAGCGGCCCTCCTGGTGAGCGTGGGACTTGCCGAGGTGCAGGCGGCCCGGGAGCGCATCGGCGGCGCTGTGCTGCGCACCCCGCTGCTGCCGGCGGACGCCCTCGCGCCGGGACTGTGGCTGAAGGCCGAGAGCCTGCAGCGCATGGGCTCCTTCAAGGTGCGGGGCGCCTTCAGCCGCATGCGCCTGCTCACGGCGGACGAGCGCGCCCGCGGCGTGGTCGCCGCCTCCGCGGGCAACCACGCCCAGGGGGTGGCCCTGGTCGCCCGCGAGTTGGGCATTCGCGCGAGCATCGTCATGCCCGAGGGCGCGCCCCTCACCAAGCTGGAGGCCACCCGCCGGCTCGGGGCGGAGGTCATCCAGGAGGGCACGACCTTCGACGCGGCCTTCGCCAAGGCGCAGACGCTCGTCCGCGAGCACGGCTACGTGCTGATCCACGCCTTCGACGACGCCGCCGTCATCGCCGGCCAGGGGACCGTTGCGCTGGAGATCCTGGAGGACCTCCCCGACTGCGCCTGCATGCTGGTGCCCATCGGCGGCGGCGGGCTGATCAGCGGGGTGGCGGCCGCGGCCAAGGCCCTGCGGCCCGACATCCGGGTGATCGGGGTCGAGGCGGCCGGGGCGGCCGCCATGGCCGAGTCGCTGAAGGCGGGCCGGCTGGTGACCCTGCCCTCGGTGCACACGATCGCCGACGGGCTGGCCGTCAAACAGCCGTCGCAGCGGACCTTCGACATGGTCCGCGCCCTGGTCGACGATGTGGTCGTCGTCGCGGAGGACGAGGTCGCCCGGGCCATGCTGCTGCTCATCGAGCGCGCCCGCCTGGTTGCGGAGGGTGCCGGGGCCGCCGCGACCGCCGCCGCCCTCTCGCGGTCCTGGCCGCGGCCGACCGTGGCCGTCGTCAGCGGCGGCAACGTGGATGTCACCATGCTGGGGGAGATCATCGACCGCGGCTTGGTCGGCGAGGGCCGCTACCTGCGCCTGCGGACGCGGGTGCCGGACCGGCCGGGCGCGCTGGCGACGCTGCTGCGGCTTGTCGCTGACGAGGGCGGCAACCTCGTCAGCGTGGAGCACGACCGCCTGCGTGCGGGACTGCCCCTGGACGAGACGTGGGTCGCGCTGCTCATCGAGACCCGTGGGCCCGAGCACGCGGCGGCCCTCCGCGATCGCCTGGGCCGCGAGGGCTACGCGCTCACGGAGGCGTAGGGGCGCCGCTGCGGCCCGCTCAGGCCCCGCGCCGCAGGAGGGCTGCAACGGCGATCCACTCGCCCGCCGCCGTGACGGCAAAGCCCACAGCCGTGGCCAGGGCGGCTCCGGCGATGCCCATCGGCGCGACCCATATCAGGATCAGGCCGAGCCGGCAGAGCCCGCCCGCGACCTGACAGCCCAGAGAGAGGCCGGTCCGCCCGAGGCCGTGGAGGACGGCGCCGGATCCCATGCTCAGGAAGAGCCCCGGGGCGATCAGTGCACCCTCGGCAAGCAGCGGGCCGAGGTGGGCCTGGCCGTATATGACCTGCCCCAACCAGCCGGCGCCGGAGGAGAGCGCGAGCGCGGTGCCGATGCCGATGGCGCCGGCGGCCCCGGCGGCGGCGGCGGCGCGCCGGCGGATGGCCTCACGCTTGCCGCGCGCCCATGCTTCCGCCACGGCGGGGACGAGGGCCGCTGTCGCGGCCCCCATCAGAACCGTGGGGAACGTGACGAGCGGCATCACCATGCCCATGAAGCGGCCGAAGGCGGCCGTGGCCGAGAGGGCATCGGCCCCGCCGGCGATCAGGCGGGCGGGGATCAGGGCGGCGTCCAGCGCCATCCCCATGGTGCCGGCCATCCGGCTCATCGCCACCGGGAGGGAGACGCCCAGCATCCGGCCGACGTCGGGCCCCTCCGCACCCGGCGGGACCACGGCCGGGTCGCGGCGCGCCCCCGCCGTCACGGTGATCAGCCCCACGAGCTCGCCCAGCACGACGAGGCCGGCGGCGGCGGCGGCAGCCGCGGCCGGCGCCAGGATCGGGGCGAGCGCGAGCCACAGGCCCAGCACCACGAGCCGGACCACGTTCTCGCCGATGGGGGCCACGCCGACCCGCACCATGCGGCGCAGCCCCTGCCAGTAGCCCCGGTAGATGCCCTGAAGCGCGGCCAGCGGCAGCGCCCACGCCAGCACGGCCAGCGGTGCCGCGGCGCGCGGGTCCCGCAGCAGGGCATTCCCCAGCCGCGGCGCCACCACGAGCAGCACCAGGGTGCCGACGGTCGCGGCGCAGCCTGCGATCCATGCGGCCCGGCGCCGGATGCGGGCGGCGCGGCCGAGGTCGCCCTGGGCCGCGGCGGCCGCCACCATCTGGGTGACGGCGGCGGACAGGCCCAACGAGCAGGCCGTCAGTACGACAAGATAGATGGGCAGGGCCAGCTGGAAGAGGCCGAGGGCCTCGGCCCCCACGGCGCGGGCGAGCACGACGCGGTAGCCGAGCCCGAGCAGCCGGGCCGCCGCCGCGGCGGCCGCAAGCTGGCCGAGCTCGGCGAGCAGGCGTGAGCGGCGCATGGTGGAATGGCTATGCGGCGCGCGGTGCCGCCAGTCTGTCCTTCTGACCCGCGTGCGCGCGGGACGACCCGCGCTTACCATAGACGGCTCGATCCAGAGGGGTGCGGCATGGGGGACACGATGGCCGTCGTTCTTGCGGCGGGCCTGAGCAAGCGGATGCGGTCCGACACCATCAAGGTCCTGCACCGGGTGGGCGGGCGCGAGTCCGTGGCGCGGGTGGTGGACGCGTGCCATGGACTCGCGCCTGTGGTGGTCGTCGGCCACCAGGGCGAGCGTGTCAGAGGCGCGCTCGCCCACGCCGAGGTGACCTTCGTCGAGCAGGCGGAGCCCCGCGGCACGGGCGACGCCGTCCTCCGGGCCGAGGCCGCGACGGCGGGGGCGGCCAACATCCTCGTCCTCTATGGCGACGGAGCCGTGCTGACCCGCGAGCTCATCGCCGAGCTCGTGCGCCGCCACCACGCGGGCGCCGCCGCCGCAACGCTCCTCACCGGCGAGATGGACGACCCCGCCGGCTACGGCCGCGTCGTCCGGGATCCGGGCGGCCGGGTCCTCGCCATCGTCGAGGAGGCCGACTGCACGCCCGAGCAGCGCCGCATCCGGGAATGGTACACGGGGGTCGCGTGCTACCGGCGCAGCGACCTGTTCGAGGCCCTGCATCAGGTGGGCACGGCCAACGCCAAGGGCGAGGTCTACCTGACCGATGCCGTGGGCATCCTGGCCCGCACGGGGCATCAGGTTGACGCATTCTGCAGCGCACGGGCGGAGGAGGCCATCGGGGTGGATGACCGGGCCGATCTCGCGGAGGCGGAGCGGATCATTCGCGGGCGGGTGCTCGCGCGCCTGTTCGAGGCCGGCGTGACCGTCCGCGACCCGGCCACCACCTACGTGGATGAGCGCGCGGAGATCGGGCAGGATACGGTGCTCGAGCCCATGACCATCATCGAGGGACCCTGCCGCATCGGGCGGCGTTGCGTCATCGGGCCCGGCAGCCATGTCGTGGCCAGCCAGGTCGCCGACGATGTGCGCGTCACGCACGCCGTGGTCGAGGAGAGTCGCGTGGGCGAAGGCTGCGTCATCGGGCCCTTTGCCCACCTGCGCCCCGGCACCGTCCTCGGCCACGACGTCGAGGTCGGCAACTTCGCCGAGATCAAGAACAGCACCGTGGGGGCGGGCAGCAAGGCCCACCACCACAGCTACATCGGGGACGCGGACCTGGGCGCGCGCGTGAACGTGGGAGCGGGGGTCATCACCGTGAACTACGACGGGCGCAGCAAGCACCGCACCACCGTCGCCGACGACGCCTTTCTGGGCTGCAACGTGAACCTCATCGCGCCGATCGAGGTTGGCGACGGGGCGTACGTCGCGGCCGGGTCGACGGTGAACCAGCCCGTGCCGGCCGGGTCGCTCGCCATCGCGAGGGAGCGGCAGTCGAACAAGCTGGAATGGGCGGCGCGACGCGCCGCCCAGCACGATGAAAAAGGGTAGTCGAAAAAGGCTGGCGAAGCGGCAACGGGAGCAGGAGGAGATCCGTTGTACGCCGACACGAGGCTGAAGATCCTGTCGGGGCGGGCGCATCCCGTCCTCGCCGAATCCATCTGTCACCACATCGGGGTGCCCCTGGCCGCCATCTCCCTCAGCCAGTTCGCCGACGGCGAGACGCGCGTCGTCGTCCAGGAGAACGTGCGCGGCTGCGACGTCTTCGTCATCCAGCCCACCCTGCGCCCGAACGAGACGCTCATGGAGCTTCTGGTCATCTGCGACGCCCTGCGGCGCGCCTCGGCGCGGCGCATCACCGCCGTGATCCCGTACTACGGCTACGCGCGCCAGGACAGGAAGCTGGAGGGCCGCGTGCCCATCACGGCCAAACTGGTCGCCAACCTCATCACGACGGCGGGCGCCGACCGCGTGCTGACCGTCGACCTCCACGCGGGCCAGATCCAGGGCTTCTTCGACATCCCCGTCGACCACCTGAACGGCGTGCCGCTGCTCGCGGAGCAGGTGCGGGCCAAGGGCCTGACCGACGTGGTCGTCGTCTCGCCGGACGCGGGCGAGGGCGGCATCCCGCGGGCGCGGGGCCTGGCCGAGAGCCTGCGCGCGCCCCTGGCCGTCGTCGACAAGCGCCGACCCCAGGCCAACCAGGCCGAGGTCATGAACGTGATCGGCCCCGTGCAGGGCCGCGTGGCCATCCTGGTGGACGACATCATCGACACGGCGGGAACCATCGTCAAGGGCGCGACGGCGCTCGTGGCGCTTGGCGCGCGCGAGGTCTACGCGGCCGGGGTGCACGCCCTGCTGTCGCCCCCGGCCCTGACGCGGCTCAGGGAGGCGCCCATCACGGAGATCATGGTGACGGACACGCTGCCGCTGCCCGAGGATGCCCGCGCCGAGCTGGGCAGCAAGCTGCGGGTGGTGTCGGTGGCGCCGCTGCTGGGCGA
>JAJYVM010000218.1:0-2766 GCA_021792015.1 Bacillota bacterium
CGCCCAGGACGACCTCGTCCGTCGTCCGGGTGACGCGCACCCGCCGGCGGTTGTGGATGGCGTTGTCGGTGCGCACCACCTTGCGCTGGATCCGAAACGCCTGCTCCGCGTAGGCAAAGCCCGCCACCCCTGGCACGTGCAGCACGTGGATGGTTCGCGTCTCGAGCCGGCCGTGGTCCTTGTCAACCGTGGTCAGCAGGAGGGCGAGAGCCACCAGTCGAGGGCGGCGAGGGACTGACGAAGGCTGTCTGCTGGTTCTGTACCACACTGCCTCAAGCTCGCTCGCGCGCATGATTTCGTGCGCGTTCGGGGGCGGTGAAGCGTTTGGAAGCCACCGGGCCGCGCCGATGGCACGGAAAAGGGGGCGCAACGCACCTTAGGCCCGCTGGCGGAGGCAAGCTCCGGCGGACCAAGCGCCTGTGGCCGACTGCCCGATCGCTTGGGGGAGAGGCCAGCGCCACCCAGCGGCCCTCGTGCGTCAGGTGGAAGTCGCCCATGACGCCGGCCGGCACCGCCACGAACGGGCGGCCGCGGCCGGTTCGTTCGAACACCATGGCCTCCTCGGCGCAGCCATAGCGCGCGGCCAAAACATGGCGAGCCAGGCGGCGGGCCGTCAGAGCTCTCAGCCGGTCCTCCCGACGCCGAAAGCGCACAACCGTCTCCCGCTCGGCGACGGTCAAGGACGCGATCGCCCGGTCCAGTGCGTCCCCCGCCAGACCCAGAGGCACCCCGCACAGCAAGACCGCAGGCGTGCCCTCGGGCCCAAGCGGCCGAGATCCACCGAGATCCAACAAGCCATGTCAGGCATCCGCGAACAGGCGGCCGACAAACGTCGTCGTATCGCGAAGGCGTTGCGAGACAATGCGACCGAGATCCAGCAGAAGGGCGATGGCCAGTGCCGGGTCCTCCTGGCAAAGTTGTTCAAACGCCGCAAAGGGCAGGACACGAATGCGGCCCGCCTCCACGCCGCGAATGTCGGCAGAGCGGGGCTGGCCGTCGAGGAAAGACTGCTCGCCGAAAACCGAGCCCTCCTCGATCAAGGCGATGCGGCGCACGGTTGCCCGGCTCTCGTCCTCGACGAGCACTTCCAGTCGGCCCTCGTTCACCATACAGAGCGACCGATCACGATCTCCAGCATGCAGAACCACATCGCCGACCTGGAACGAGAAGGCCTCCGTGTAGCGCAGCAGGGTGGCCCATCCACGCTCGTCCAAGGTTGCCAGAAGCGCCATGGGCTGTTGCTGTGTGCCGTCGTTCGTCGGATCCGCCGCCTCCCGATTCACGATCCCCACCTCCCTTGATGCCGTCCTCCCGTCGCCCAGCCGTCCGCGGCGGCCGTCATCACGAGCGGCGGCGCTTCGATACCGACAGCTCGTCCATGAGCGCTTGCGCCAGGGCGGCCACGTGGGGCGGTCGCACCATGGTCAGGTGCGAGCCCGGCACCGTCCGCGCCCGAAACGCACCCAGCGTGCGCCGTGCCCACGCATCTGCGTCGATGCGCGTCGGCGCGTCCCGCTCGAGCGCCTCGAACAACACCACATCGGCCCGAACCGGCCCGCTCGCACGGTAGCGCGCGATAGCGCCCGCGTGCGCCTCGAGCACGCGCAACTGACGTCCAAGCACCTCGTCGGCGAGCGCCGCGGTCACCAGGCCGCGACGAACGACCTCCGTCTTGAGCAGGGCGAAAAGCGCTTCTGCCGAATCGTCCTGCGCCGACGACAGGTCGATGTCCAGCCGTTCGGACATCTGGACGATCGCGTCCGTGCGCCCTCCTCGCTCCTGCGCTTCGATACCGTCCTCGAAGAGCTGGGCATCGAGGAGCGCCACAAGATCGACGTTGCGTCCGCGCTCCTCAAGACGGCGTGCCATCTCGAACGCCACCAGCCCGCCGAAGGACCAGCCAACCAGCCGATACGGCTGCAGAACGTCGGAGGCGATCAACTCCGCGACATAGCGCTCGGCCAAGCCCTGCACCGATTCCAGCGGCTGCTCATCGTTGTCGTAGCCCGGCGCCACGAGGCCGCACACGGTGACGCCTCGCGGGGTCATCTCGCGGCACAGATCCAGGTACTCCAGGACCCCGCCGCTCACCTCATGGACGAGGACCAGCGCCGGTTCGTCGGAAGGTGCCTGCGTCAGTGTCAGGAGGGAACCCTGAACCATACCCGCCCCTCGTCCCTGCACCCACTCACAAAGCGACGCCGGCGTGGCTTCGGCAAAGAACGTGGCGAGCGGAATGTCCACTCCCAGTTGCTCTCGAATCGCGTGACGCAAAGCGACCGCCTTGAGGGAGTGCCCGCCGAGGTCAAAGAAGTTGTCGTGCATGCCGAGATCCATCCCGAGGACCCGACGCCAGATCTGCAGCATGACGAGTTCGACCGTGGTACGCGGTCCATCGTTCTGGGATCGCGCAGCACCCTCGACATCCGCAGCCTTCATCGCGGCCAGGGCCTTACGATCTACCTTGCCGTTCGGGGTGGCGAGAAGCTGCTCCATCGTGCGAAACGTGGACGGCACCATGTGGGCAGGCAAGCGCTCGCGCAGCAGACGGCGAAGGGCCGGCAGATCGAGGGTGCTCCCATCGGCGGCCACGATGTAGGCGGCCAACTGGCGCTCACCGACGCCATCGGTTCGCACCACCACCGCCGCCTGACGCACCCCCGGCGTCTCTTCCAGCGCCGCCTCCACCTCGCCCAGCTCGATCCGAAACCCCCGGATCTTCACCTGGTCGTCGATCCGTCCCAAAAATGCCAGATTGCCATCCGG
>JAJYVM010000218.1:2776-6686 GCA_021792015.1 Bacillota bacterium
CACAAGATCGCCCGTCCGGTACATCCGCGCCCCCGGCCCGTCCCCGTACGGATCCGGCACGAAGCGCTCCGCCGTCAACTCCGGCCGCCCAAGATACCCCCGCGCCACCCCGTCCCCGCCCACGTACAGCTCCCCCGGAACACCCATCGGACACAGTTCACCGCGCTCGTCCAGAACGTACACCCGGACGTTCGGCAGCGGCCGGCCGATCGGCGGCGTCCCCTCCCTCCCGTCGCATCTCGCCATCGTCGCCGTGACCGTGGCCTCCGTCGGCCCGTAGGCGTTGAAGAATTTACGCCCTGGCCCAAACCGCCGCACCAGCTCCTCGGTCAGCGCCTCGCCGCCCGTCACCAGCGTGTGCACGTTCCGAAGCGCCCGCTCCTCCAACACGCCCAGCGCCGCCGGCACCAACACCGCCACGTCCACGCCGTGCTCCACAATGTACGAGGCCAGATCCGGCCCCGGCACCGCCTTGCCCTGCGGCACCAGAACCAGTCGCGCGCCGCTGACCAAGGCGGGGGCGATTTCGCACTGCGAGGCGTCGAAGCTGGGCGACAAGAACTGCAGTACGGCTGTGCCGGGGCGCAGGTCCACCGTCCGGGCATGCTGGATGGCCAGGTTGACCAGGCCGCGATGCTCCACCTGCACCCCCTTGGGCCGACCGGTCGAACCCGACGTGTAGATCACGTACGCAAGGTTATCCGGGCCGCAAACCGCCTCGGGATCCTCGGCGCTCTCCGCCATAAGCTCCGCCGACAGCCCCTCGTCCAGCGTCACCACCCGTACCCCTGCCAGAGCCGCCTTGCCCATAAGCGCCGCCTGCGTCACCACCACCGCGGCCTGCGAGTCCCCCAGCATGTACGCCGCCCGCTCCGCCGGGTACGCCGGGTCGATCGGCACGTACGCCCCCCCGGCCTTCCACACCCCGAGCATGCCGATCACCATCTCCGGCGAACGCTCCAGGCTCAGCGCCACCAGCGTCTCCGCCCCCACCCCCAGCCGCCGCAGCCGATGCGCCAGCCGGTTCGCCCGCTCCCGCACCTCCCGGTACGTCAGCCGCCGCTCTTCGTACTCCAGCGCCACCGCGTCCGGCGTCCGCTCCGCCTGCTCGTCGAACAGCTCGTGGATCGTCCGCTCCGACGGGTACGCCGCCCGCTCTCCCGCAAGCCTCCCCACAAGCTCCGCCCGCTCCGCCTCACCCACCATCCCCAGCTCCGCCACCGGCCGCTCCGGCGCCTCGACGGCACTTTCCAGCAAGGCCACGAAGTGCTCCGTCAGCCGCTCGATCGTCCCCCGGTCGAACAGGTCGACGTTGTACTCCACCATCCCCATAAGCCCCTGCCCCGTCTCCGCCATCTCCAGCGTCAGGTCGAACTTCGCCACATCGGACGCCACCGTCTCCTCCGTCACCTCGAGCCCAGAGAGCGCCAGCCTCTCGCCCAGCCCGTTCTGCAGCACAAACATCGTCTGAACCAGCGGCGCGTATCCCGCCTGCCGCTTCGTCGCCAACTCCGCCACCAGCACCTCGAACGGCACATGCTCGTGCTCCAGCGCCCCCAGCACCGTCGCCCGCACCCGCCCAAGCATCTCGCGCACGCTCGGGTTGCCCGTCAGGTCCGTGCGGTACACCAGCGTGTTCACAAAATAGCCGATCATCCCCTCGGTCTCCGGCCGCGCCCGCCCCGCCGCCGGCCCCCCCACCACAATGTCCTCCTGCCCCGTGTAGCGCATCAACAGCACCTGGTACAGCCCAAGCAGCGTCATGAATACGGTCGTGCCCTGCGCCCGCCCCAGCTCCCGCACCTTCTCCGTCAGCTCCCGCCCCAGCCCGAAGCTGACGCTCGCCCCCCGATGGCTCTCCCGCGCAGGCCGCGGCCGGTCCGTCGGCATCTGCAGAACCGGCAGCTCCCCCCCAAGCCTCTCCTTCCAATACACCAGTTCCTCCGCCAGCACCCCCGACCCCAGCCACCGCCGGTGCCACGCCGCATAGTCCGCATACTGCCACCCGGGCGCCGCAAGACCCTCCCCGGCGTACAGCGCGCGCAGCTCCCCCGCCAAAACCCCCATCGACCAGCCGTCCGACACCACATGGTGCATCGTCAGCGCCAGCAGATGCTCCCCCGGCCCGTACCTCACCACAAGCGCCCGCCACAGCGGCCCCGCCCCCAGGTCGAACGGTCGTGCCGCCGCCGCCGCCACCAGCGCCGCCCCCGCCGCCTCGCCCTCCGCCTCTGCCTCCTCCAGCACGTCCGACCGCGCCGGCTGCACCACCGCCACAGGCTGCCCGTCCCCACCTGCCACCAGCACCGTCCGCAGCACCTCGTGCCGTGCCTCCAGCGCCGAAAGCGCCCGCGCCAGCGCCCCCCTGTCCAGATCCCCCTTCAGCCGCCATACCGCCGGCACGTTGTACAGCGCCGTCCCCGGCTCGATCTGGTCGATCAGCCACAACTGCTCTTGCGCGCTCGACACCACCTGCGGCCCCGTCCGCGCCACCCGCTCCAGTTCCCCCCAGTCCCCTCCCCGTTCCGCCGCCTCCACCCGCCGCGCCAGCCCAGACACCGTCGGCGCCTCGAACACCGTCCCCACCGCCAGCGCCCGGCCAAACACCTCCCGTACCCGCACCATGAGCCGCGTCGCCAGAAGCGAGTGCCCGCCCAATTCGAAAAAGTCGTCCTCCGCACCCACCCGCTCCACACCGAGCAGTTCCTGCCACACCTGCGCCAGAAGCTCCTCCACCTGCCCGCGCGGCGCCACGTACTCCCGACTCGCCACGTACACCGGCGCCGCCAGCGCCAAAAGCGCCCGCCGGTCCACCTTCCCGCTCGGCGTCATCCCCAGAGCCTCGCGCACCACCACCGCCGACGGCACCATGTACGCCGGAAGCCGCCGACCCACCTCACGCCGCACCTCGTCCGGCCGCACGTCCCCCACAACGTACGCCACAAGGCGCCGGTCCCCCGGGCTGTCCTCTCGCACCACCACCGCCGCCTGTCGCACCCCCGGCGCCTCTTCCAGCGCCGCCTCCACCTCGCCCAGCTCGATCCGAAACCCCCGGATCTTCACCTGGTCGTCGATCCGTCCCAAAAATGCCAGATTGCCATCCGGCAAAAACCGCACAAGATCGCCCGTCCGGTACATCCGCGCCCCCGGCCCGTCCCCATACGGGTCCGGCACGAAGCGCTCCGCCGTCAACTCCGGCCGCCCAAGATACCCCCGCGCCACCCCGTCCCCGCCCACGTACAGCTCCCCCGGAACACCCATCGGACACAGTTCACCGCGCCCGTCCAGAACGTACGCCCGGACGTTCGGCAGCGGCCGGCCGATCGGCGGCGTCCCCTCCCTCCCGTCGCACCGCGCCATCGTCGCCGTGACCGTGGCCTCCGTCGGCCCGTAGGCGTTGAAGAACTTACGCCCTGGCCCAAACCGCCGCACCAGCTCCTCGGTCAGCGCCTCGCCGCCCGTCACCAGCGTGTGCACGTTCCGAAGCGCCCGCTCCTCCAACACGCCCAACGCCGCCGGCACCAAATCCGCGGCCTCGACACCGTGCTCGGCCACATACGCGGCAAGATCCGGGCCCGGCATCGCCTTGCCCTGCGGCACCAGGATCAGCCGCGCGCCGCTGACCAGGGCGGGGGCGATCTCCGCGAGCGAGGCGTCAAAGCTCACCGAATAGTTCTGAAGAACGGCTGTGCCGGGGCGCAGGTCCACCGTCCGGGCATGCTGGATGGCCAGGTTGACCAGGCCGCGATGCTCCACCTGCACCCCCTTGGGCCGACCGGTCGAGCCCGACGTGTAGATCACGTACGCAAGGTTATCCGGGCCGCAAACCGCCTCGGGATCCTCGGCGCTCTCCGCCATAAGCTCCGCCGACAGCCCCTCGTCCAGCGTCACCACCCGTACCCCTGCCAGA
>JAJYVM010000219.1 GCA_021792015.1 Bacillota bacterium
GCCGTGCCTCCGTTCTCGCGGATCTTCTCGGCCGGATCTTCTCGGCCGGATCTTCGCTGCCGGATCTTCGCCGATTCTACCAGGAACCCCGCCGGCCCGCCGGGTGGCGCTCACCCGCCCACCCCGGGCGGGGAGGTGCGGCACGGGCGCCGAAGCCTGCGAGCGCATCGCCAGGACGGGCGCCCTTCACCATCGGCGCGTGACGGCCGGCGTCTGCCTCCACGGCCGCGGGGCGGCGCCGCCGGGGTGCCCGTCACCGTCCGCCCGCCGCTGGCGTGCTCCGCCCCGCGGTGCCTTCCGGGGCAACCGGGACCTTTGGCCCAGCCCCTCCCGACCGCCGGCCTATGGCGCCTGCCCGCCGCCCTTTTTATGCTTCTGCCATGCAGACGAGCTGGATCGTCGTGGGTGCCTGCCGCGCTGGCTGGCACGAGGCGCTGGCCGCCGTGGGTGTCGCCGTGGCGGCCGAGGTGGGGCCGGCCGGCGCGCAGGCCGCGGCGCGGGAGCACGGCGCCCTGGGCGTGCTGGTCGACGACGCCGCGGCGGGGCCCGACCCGCTGGCCGTGGCCGCTGGCCTGGTCGGCGCGGGCCTGAGCGTCGTCCTGGTCGGGGGCCGGCCCGACCAGGAGGCGATCCGCCGCGCCATGGTGCTGGGCGTGCGCGATTACGTGGACGAGCCGTTCACGCCGGCGGAGCTGGCGCAGGCGGTGAGCGCGGCCAACCCGGCCGGCCGCGGCCAGGACGCGGGGCCCCAGCCGGGGCGCCTGGTCGCCGTCTGCGGCGCCCGGGGCGGATCCGGGCGCACCTGCCTGGCCCTGAACCTGGCCATCATGCTGGGGCTGATCGCGGGCCGCCCGGCCGCGGCGGTCGACCTCTGCCTGGACTTCGGCGCCCTGGCCGTGCTCTGCGGCCTGCAGCCGGAGCGCACGCTGGCCGACGCCTGGCGCGCCAGCGGCGCCGTGAGCCCGGATGTGCTGGTGGAGCTGACGGCGGCGGCGGAGCGCCTGCCCCTGCGGATCCTGGCCTCCCCCGCCGACCCCTCGCTGGCGGCCGAGATCGCGGGCGGGGCTGGCCGGGCCGGCGGGCGCGACTTCGCCGCCGAGGTGCTGGACGGCCTGGTCGCGCGCTTCCCGTGGGTCGTGGCCGACCTGCCCCCCACCCCCTCCGAGGGGTGGCTCGCCGCCCTCGACCGCGCGTCCGTGGCCATCGTGGTCGCCACGCCGGATGTGGCGGGGCTGGCGGCGACCGGCCGGCTGGTGCGGCTCCTGGAGGCCCTGGGGGTCGACGGCGCCCGGCGGCGGATCGTGCTGAACGCGCCCTGGGGACCGTCGCGGGTGAACCCGGGCAGTGCCGCCGACGTGATCGGCGCGCCCGTCGACCTGGCGATCCCCTTCGACCCGTCGGTGGGCGCCGCGGCCGACGCGGGGCAGCCGCTGGCCGGCCGGCGCCACCGCGGCCCGTTCGCGCGCGCCGTCGCGGCCCTGGCCCGCGCCCTGGCCGAACCGCAGCCGGCGGCGCGCGCGGGGTGAGGCCCTGACCACGGCTCTAGACCGGCAGGCGCTTGCCGCAGCTCATGCAGAACTTCCAGCCCGGCTCCGCCGGGTGGCCGCACCAGGGGCAGAAGCGTGAGCGGCCGTGGCGCTCAGGCTCCGTCGCCCCCGGCGAATCCCCGCGCCGGATCTCCAGGCCCTTGGGCCCGTGGCTGCGCGTCCACAGCGCCCCGCTCTGCTCGAGCGCCTGGATGAGGTAGTAAAGCCGCTGGGGCGGGATGCCGATGTCCTGCGCCAGATCCCGCACCGGCACGACCAGGGCGCCCTTGGCGGCGGCGATCCGGGTGTGTAGCGCGTCCAGGACGGCCTGACGGTCCATGGCCACGGCGCTTCCCCCCTCCGTCGATTCTACCCAAGCGCCGCCGGGCGCAGATCGAAGAGCGCGATCTCCGGCACGCAGAAGAGCCGCAGCGGCAGGTGCACGGTCCCGAGGCCGCGGCTGACGAAGAGCAGCGTGCGCCCCTGCCGGTACTCCCCCATGACGTAGCGGCGGCCAAGGCGGCTGGCCGTGAGCAGGGCGCCGAGCCCCGGCACCCGCACCTGCCCGCCGTGGGTGTGGCCGGCCAGGGCAAGATCGACGCCGGCATCCACGGCTTGCGGGAACAGCTCCGGGCTGTGGGTCAGGAGCAGTGTCGGCGCGCCCGCCGGCGCGCCGTTCAGGGCCGCCGCCAGGTCGGGCCGGCCGCGGTGCGGGTCGTCGGTCCCCGCGATCCAGATCCCGCGCCAGAGCTGCCCCCGATTGGCCAGCACCGTGTAGCCGTGGGCCTGCAGCCGGGCCGTGACGGCGGCGCGCCCGGCGCGGCGGTCGTGGTTGCCCAGCACGGCGAAGCGGGCAGCCGTGGCCGGCCACAGCGCATCCATGCGGACGAGCGTGTCCTCCGTGCGGGGCAGGTCGCGGCCGGCCGTGGCCAGATCGCCCGTGAAGGCGATCAGGTCCGGCGGCTCCTCCGCCCAGCGCATGCGCGAGAGGTTGCGGCCGTGCAGGTCGGTCCAGTGCAGCAGCCGCACGGGCTCGGACAGGTGCGGGAGCTGCACGGCATGGCGCGAGATCCCCAGGAGGCCGGGCTCGAGGCCGCCGGCGTACACGCCGGCGGCCACCAACAGCGCCGCGGCCTCGGGCAAAAGGCTCAAAGCCGCTCCGTCTGCACGTCGACGATCTCGACGGGGAAGTTGCCGCCGATGTACCGCACGGCGGCGTTCAGGGTCGTCTCCACGTGGCGCCACTCGTTGCCGACGGCCGCCAGACCGATGCGCGCGTCCTGGGGCCGGTCCAGGTCCCCCACCTCCGCCACGGCCAGCTGGAAACGCGCGCGGGTGCGCGCGACCAGCGAGCTCACCACCGACCGCTTATCCTTCAGGGTACGCGCGCCGGCGATCCGCAGCACCACCTCCGTCGCGCCGACGATCATGGCGCGGCGGCCAGGACCACATCGCGGATGAAGCGGTCGCCGTCGGCGGGGCGCTCGGCCATCACGGAGTGGCCGCAGGGCCAGCGGACGGCGCGCAGGCCCGGCACGGCATCCTCGACGACGTCGGCGTCGGCGACGGGCAGGACGCGGTCGCGCAGGCCCCAGCCGAGGCGCACCGGGCAGCGGACGGCGCCGAGGGTCGCGCGCATGTCGGGGAATGTGTAGAAGTCGCGCAGGCCCAGCAGGGCGCGGCAGCGGCGCATGCTCCGGGCGTAGCCGCGGCGCTCCTCCAGCGGGACGGCGGCCACGTCGTCCACGACGTAGCGGAAGAAGCGCTCGCGGATGTACGGGAGCGAGACCAGCAGCAGCAGCAGGCGGCCGGTCATGGGGCGGGCGAAGGAGGGGGGGACGCGGAAGGCGTGCGGGACGGCCACGGGCGCCAGCAGGCCGAGCGCGGCGACGCGGCCGGGGTGGCGGGCGGCCCAGTCGATGGCGACCATGCCGCCGAAGGAGTGGCCGACGAGCACGACGCGGCGGAGGCCGCGCTGCTCGGCCCAGGCCTCCAGCGTGTCGGCGTAGTCGGGCAGGAGCTGGGGCATGCGGATCAGGCCCGAGCGGCCGAAGCCGGGCAGGTCCGGCGCCCACAGGGCGAAGGCGCCGGCCAGGCGGGTGAGCGTGCCGCGCCACTGCAGGCCCGAGGAGAGCAGGCCGTGGAGCAGGACCACGGTGGGGTCGGGGGCCGGGCCGGCGACCCAGTGCGCGTGCACGCGGATGGCGGCCCCGGCACCGCTGGCGCTCGGGCGGGGGACCAGGTCGTCGACCTCCTTCCACGCGGGCGTTGCGGCGGGCGTTGCGGCGGGCGTTGCGGCGGGCGTTGCGGGTCGCCTCCTGTCGGGATCGCCAAGGAACCGGTTCACAGGCCGCGGGCCGCAGGCCGATACAGGCTCTGAGGGGGGCAGGCCGGTGTTACACCTCATGGCGGCCGGATTCACGGGGTTCTGCCTCGGCTGGCTGTTCGCGCGCGCCAGCGGCACGCCCTTCCGCCACCGCCGCGGCGTTTGAGCCCAGCCACCACCGCTGCCCCGGGCCCCACCTCCACCCCTGCCCCAAGCCGTCCGGGACGGCGTTTGGAGCGAGGCGGCCCAGGGCGGTCCCCGGTCGGTGCCCGATCGTTGTACCCACGCGCTCCGGTGCGGCCTTGGGCACCTGTGGCGCATCCCGGGCGACCCGCGGCATCCGCAGCGCGTCCCCAGGGGCCCGGCCGACGGCCGCAGCCCATCCCGGGCGGGCGGCCTCCGGCATCCATCGCCCATCCCGGGCGGCCTCCGGCATCCATGCCTGCGGAGCCAACGACACAGGCCACCCCTACCGGCGGCTGACGGCGCCAATCGCCGGCGCGGCAATGGTAGGGTACCACCGAGAGGCGGGATCCGCGCTGCTGCGTGCTGAGGAGCGCGACGCCATGGTGGCGCTTCGGCGACACATCGGCGCAACGAGATACGGGGATCTGTACCGGAGCACAATTCTCGCGCCGGGCGAGCGGGGGCCGTTCCCCGGCGACGTGGCGGCCGCGCGCGGGCGGGTGGCCGCGGCAGGCAGCGGGGAGACGCTGCTGCGGCTGCTTGGTCTGGGCGAGGCGGTGGCGGCTGACGCCCTGGACGCCGAGGCGCGTGCGCTGATCGCCCTGCTGGAGCGGGCGGGCCTGGGCGGGCCGGTGCCCGGCAACCTTTGGCGCACAGACGGCTGGGTGGCCGTGCCGTTCGGGGCGGGGCACCTGCTGGCCGACTGCCCGCGGGCATACGGCGGGCAGGAGGTCCGCGTCTATCTCGGTCCGGACTCCATCCTGCTGACGGCCGCGCTGCCCAAGGTGCCTGGGCTGCGCGTCCTCGACATGGGTGCCGGGTGTGGCGTGCAGGGCCTGCTCGGCGTGCCCGAGCCGGCCGAGTCCGTCCTGGTCGACATCGAGCCGCGGGCGGTCCGCTTCTGCGCCCTGAACGCCGAGCTCTGCGGCCTTGGGCCCCGCGTGCGCGCGGTGCTCGGCGACCTCTACGAGCCCGTGACCGGCGAGCGGTTCGATCTCATCGCGTGCGTACCGCCCTATGTCCCCGTGCCGCGTGGCGTGCCCTACTCCGGGGTGGCCAACGGCGGGCCGGACGGGCTCGGGATGCTGCGCCGCCTGCTGGGCGGCGCGGGCGACCACCTGCGGCCCGGCGGCCGGCTCGTGGCGGTGTGCCAGCTCCTGGCCGGGGCGGACGGGCCGCTGCTGGCCCGCGAGGCGGCGGCGCTTGCGCCCGGCCTGCGGTTGACGGCGGAGGTCTTCTCGCGGGTGCCCGCGGCCCAGTTGACGGCGGAGCTCAGCGCGGGCCTGGCCAGCCGGGTCCCGGGCTGGACGGGCGCGATGCTGGCCGAGGCCTACGGGGCGGCGTTCCGCGACCTGGGCGCCACCGATGTGCTCGGGACCGTCCTGCGGGCGGAGAGGCCCGCCTAGCTCCGGGCGGCGCGCCGCATGCGAGGACCTGATCCAGACGGTGCACGGCATTGGGTACAAGCTTGTCGCGGCGCGAAGCTGAGGGCGAAGCGGTCTGCCGGCCGCCATGGCGGCGTGGCGGGGGGCCGCTCGGGGGCTGGCGGGGTCCGGGCCCGGGTCCGGAGGGAGGCCCCGGGTTGGCGCCGGGCTGGGGTCCGCCACCCGGCTGGAACCTGGGCTCGGGACCTCACCGGGGTCCGGGCTGGGGCCCGCACGCCCGCCGGCGTTGGCTGCGGCACAGCCTGCGCCGCCGGCTGGCCTGGGCCTTTCTGGCCGTGGCGGGCATCAGCTGGCTTGTCGCGTACGTGGCCCACCGCACCCTGGCGCACACGGGCGGGCGCCACCCCGCGCCGTTCCCCGTGCTCTTCCTGGCCCTTGGCGTGGCGGCGGTCGTCGGCGCCATCACGGCGGACCGGATCACGGGTAGCCTGAGCCGGCTGCGTGACGCTGTCGAGCGCATCGACCTGCGCGATTTGTCCCCCAGGGTGCCGATCGAGGGGCGCGACGAGGTCGCCTCGCTGGCCCGCGCCTTCAACGGCATGGCGGACCGCATCGCGGCCGAGGAGCGCGTCCGGCGGCAGCTGTTCGCCGACGTCGCCCACGAGCTGCACCACCCCCTGGCCGTGCTGAAGGGCCGCCTGGACATGATGCAGGACGGCTCCGCCCCGATCGACGCCGAACAGGTGCTGCGCCTGCAGGACGGGGTCATCGCGCTGACCAGCCTGGTCAGCGACCTGCGCGACCTCTCGCTGGCGGAGGTGGGCCAGCTCTCGCTGAACATCGCGGCGGTCGACGTGGCGGCCCTGATCGCCGACCTGCGCGAGAATCTCGAGCCGGTGGCCGCCGACCGGGGCGTGACCCTGGCCGCGGACGTGGCAGTGGGTGTGGGCACCGCGACCGCAGACCCGGACCGCCTGCGGCAGGTGCTGGTAAACCTGCTGGCCAACGCGCTGCAGCACACCCCGGCGGGCGGGCGCGTCGATGTCCGGGCGTCGTCAGCCGGCGGCCAGGTGGTCGTCGAGGTGGCCGACACGGGGTCCGGCATCTCCGCGGACGACCTCGCCCACATCTTCGACCGCTTCTACCGGACGGACCAGTCGCGCAGCCGCGACACGGGCGGCAGCGGACTGGGCCTGGCCATCGTCCGCAGCGTGGTGACCCTGCAGGGCGGCACGGTGGACGTGACATCCGA
>JAJYVM010000220.1 GCA_021792015.1 Bacillota bacterium
CCCCGACCTCTACATCGCGGTCGGCATCTCCGGGGCCAGTCAGCACATGGCGGGCGTGGCCGCGGCCAAGAACATCGCCGCCATCAATACGGACAAGGACGCCCCGATCTTCGAGCAGGCGCGCCTCGGGCTGATCGGGGACTACCGCGAGGTGCTGCCGCCGCTGATCGCCGCCTGCCGCGAGCTGTTGGGCAAGTAGCGCCAGGGCCGCGGGCAGGTTCCCGTCGCCGGATGGGGCGCCTGCCGGACGCGGCGCGGCCACGGCGCCGACGAGTGACGCCGATCGCGACGCTGGCGACGTCGAGTCCGCCGATTCGCTCAGGCCGGGGGGCGCTGCCCACCCGGCCTGTGTGCGTCTGCCCGCGCGGTCGCGGCGGCCATGCCCCCGCCGCGATGGGAGCAGACTTACGGCGCGGCCGAATCGGCGCGGGTCGCCGCCGCCGGCGCCCTGATCCCCCCGGGCAGTGGCTGGACGGCTTCTGGTCGGGCAAGAGCATGCCATGGTTTCTGTACTGGGTGTGCGCCGAGCACAGCATGATGCACCTGGCGTACGCGCGGATGACGCGGCGGCTGCTCGGGTAGGCGCGGGCAGGCGACGGCCTGCGCCCGCCCGTTCCGGATGGCGGCAGGCAGCCCGTGCCCCGATCGCGAATGCAGGCGCGGGAGGCGAGCGCTGTGGAGGCTCGGCCGTGGCACCGCTTTTACCGGGCGGGAGGCGCGACGGCGATCCCCGCGCCGGACTTCACCCTCGTGGAGATGCTCAGGCGACGCGCGCGGGCCACGCCCGACCTGTCAGCCTTCATCTTCGGCGAGCAGGCCCTGACCTTTGCCGGGCTGGCGGCGCAGGTGGAGGCCATGGGCAGGGGCCTGGTCCGCCAGGGCCTGGCGCCCGGCGACCGCGCGCTGCTGATGGTGCCCAACTGCCCGGCCTTCGTGGTGGCCTATTACGGGATCCTGGCCGCCGGCGGGACGGTGGTGCCCGTGAACCCGCTCTACGTGCCCCGCGAGGTGGCGCACATCGCCGCGGACTGCGGGGCGCGCTTCCTTGTGGTGGCCGACGTCATCCGTGAGCGGGCGGCCGGCATCGCCGTCGACCGCACGATCCTGGTGCGCATGGCGGGCGGGTCGCCCGCACCCGGCGAGGTGACCATGGAGGACGTCCTGGCGGCCGGCGCCGGCGTGGAGCTGCCGCCCGGCGACCCGGCGGCGCCGGCCTCGCTCCAGTACACCGGCGGCACGACGGGCCTGCCGAAGGGCGCCGTGCTGACCCACCGCAACCTGGTGGCCAACGTCCTGCAGATGACGGAGTTCTACGAACCGATGGTGCCGGGGGACGAGCGCGTGCTGACCGTCCTTCCGCTCTCGCACGTCTTTGGCATGACGTGCTGCATGCACTACGGCATCCACCAGGGCGCCAGCCAGGTCCTGTTTCCCCGCTTCGACCTGGACGGGGTCATGGCCGCCATCCGGCGCCACCGGATCACGGCCTTTCCCGGCGTGCCCACCATGTACGTGGCGGTCCTGAACTACCCCGACGCCGAGACATACGGGATCGCCAACATCCGGACGCTGTCCTCGGGCGGGGCGCCGCTGCCGCAGCAGGTGGCCGACACCTTCGTCCAGCGCTTCGGGGCGCAGATCGGGGAGGGTTACGGGCTCTCGGAGGCCTCGCCGGTGACGCACGTCAATCCGGGCTGGGCCCGCCGGCCCGGGGCGGTCGGTATCCCCGTGCCGGACACGGACGCCCGCATCGTCGACCTGGAGACCGGCACGCGGGAACTCGGGCCCGGCGAGGATGGCGAGCTATGCATCCGCGGGCCGCAGGTCATGCGTGGTTATTGGAACAAGCCGGAGGAGACGGCATCCGCCCTGCGCGACGGCTGGCTGCACACGGGCGATATCGCCCGCATGGACGCCGACGGCTACTTCACCATCGTCGACCGCAAGAAGGACATGATCATCGTCTCCGGCTACAACGTCTACCCGCGCGAGGTGGAGGAGGTCCTCTACCAGCACCCGGCCGTGCTCGAGGCGGCGGCCGTCGGGGTTGCGGACGCCTACCGCGGCGAGGCCGTCCAGGCCCACGTCGCCCTGCGCCCCGGCGCATCCGCGGACGCCGAAGCCGTGATCGCCTTCTGCCGCGAGCATCTGGCGCCGTTCAAGGTCCCGCGCCAGGTCGTCTTCCACGCCGAGCTGCCCAAGAGCGGCGCCGGCAAGATCCTGCGCCGGGCGCTGCATGAGTGACCTCTTCGATCTGACCGGACGCGTGGCCGTCGTGACGGGCGGCAGCCGCGGCCTGGGGTTGGAGATGGCGGAGGGGCTGGGCCAGGCGGGCGCGCGGGTCGTGGTGAGCGGCCGGCGCCAGCCCTGGCTGGACGAGGCCGTGGCCGGCCTCGTGGGGCAGGGGATCGGTGCCGCGGCCTTCATGGGCTCCGTGACGGAGCCGGACGACGTCGCCGGGCTGGTGGCCGCGGCCCTGTCGGCCTTCGGCCGCATCGACGTCCTCGTGAACTGCGCCGGCATCAGTTGGGGCGCGCCAACCCTGGAGATGCCGCTTGCGCAGTGGCGCCGGGTGATGGACACCAACGCCACGGGCACATTCCTGGTCTCCCAGGCCGTTGCGCGCCAGATGGTGGCCCAGGGCGACGGCGGGCGGATCATCAACATCGCGTCCCTGGCGGGGCTCGTCGGCACGAATCCGGCCCGGCTCTCGGCCGTCGGGTACAGCGCCAGCAAGGCGGCCGTGGTCGGCCTCACCCGGACCCTGGCCGTTCACCTGGCGGGGCACGGCATCAACGTGAACGCCATCGCGCCGGGGTTCTTTCCGACGCGGATGACCGAGGGGCTGCTGGCCTCCGTCGGGGAGGCGCGGATGGGCCGCGACACGCCCATGGGGCGCATCGGCCGCCCGGGCGAGCTCAGGGGCGCCTGCGTCTTTTTGGCCGCGCCCGCGAGCTCATACATCACGGGCCAGGTGATCGCCGTGGACGGCGGCGCCAGCATCTGGTGAGGGAGGGAGCGCCGGTGGACTTCGCACTGGACCTCTATGGCAAGGCCAAGCGCTTTGGCATCTGGGATCCCGTGGACATCGACCTGGCCGTGGAGCGGGCCCACTGGGCGGCGCTGAGCGAGGAGCATCGCGCCGCGCTGCTCGGAACGTGCGCCAGCTTTTTCCGCGGCGAGGAGAGCGTGGCCGACACGCTGGCCCCCTGGCTGATGGCCATGCCCCGCCTGGAGGAGCGCATGTTCCTCAGCACGCAGCTCTTCGAGGAGGTCAAGCACACCGAGTTCTTCGCCCGCTACTTCCGCGAGGTGCTGCCCGACGCCGATCCGGCGCAGCACTTCGCCGGGAACCTGCAGGGCGTGCTGGTCGACGACATCGCCGATGTCTCGGCGCGGATCCGGCGGGCGATGGACGCCGACGCCGACAGCCGGATGCAGGCCCTGGTGGAAGGCGTGACCCATTACCACGGCATCATCGAGGGGATGCTCGCCATGGCGGGCTACGAGCACCTGGACGAAACCTGGCCCTCGCCGCAGGCGTTCCCGGGGCTGCGGGAGGGCTTTGCCCGCATCCGTGAGGACGAGGGCCGCCACATCGCGTTCGGGATGAGCTTTCTGCGCGAGCGCTGCGGCGATTGCCCCCGCTGGCGGGAGATTGTCGAGGCCACCTTCGACCGCTACGTGCCCGAGCTGATCGGCGAGTCCGCGGACCTGCCGCCGTCGGCGCAGCGGTACCGCCAGCTCCTTGCCGCCTGCTACGCGCGGCGCCGCCGCGATATCGGGCTGGACGGGGGGGACCGCGAGTGATCGCCGCCGTGATGGACGCCATCGGCCAGCCGCTGGTCATCCGGCAGGTGCCGGACCCGGATGTGCCCGCGGACGGGGCCGTCGTGCGGGTGGCCGCGAACGGGGTCTGCCGCAGCGACTGGCACGCCTGGCTCGGGGATGTGCGGGTGGCCGGGCTGCCCCATGTGCTGGGCCACGAGTTCACGGGCGTGATCGAGGCGGTGGGGCCGCAGGTGGGCGCCTTCCGGCCGGGCGACCGCGTCATCGTCCCGTTCAGCCAGGGCGACGGCACGTGTGAGATGTGCCGCTCCGGCCATGAGAACGTCTGCGCGCATGTCCACCTTCCGGGCTTCAGCTCGTGGGGCGGCTACGCCGAGTACGTGGCCGTGCCGCGGGCCGACGCCAACCTGATCCCCCTCCCGGAGGCTGTCGGGTTCGTCGAGGGGGCCAGCATGGGCTGCCGCTATATGACGTCCTTCCACGGGCTGGTGGACCAGGCGCAGGTGCGCGCGGGGGAGTGGGTGGCCATCCACGGCTGCGGCGGCATCGGGCTCGCCGCCGTCCAGATCGCGGCGGCCCTGGGGGCCTCCGTCGTCGCCGTGGACATCTCGCCGGCGGCCCTGGCGATGGCGCGTGAGCTGGGGGCCGTGGCGACCGTGGATGCGCGGGACGGCGATGCGGCCAGGGCCGTGCGCGAGGTCACGGGGGGCGGCGCCCACGTCAGCGTGGACGCCCTCGGTATCGCCGCGACCTGCCGGGCCTCGATCCTGAGCCTGCGGACCCGGGGCCGCCACCTGCAGGTCGGCCTGCCCACCCAGGCCGACCACGGCCAGATCCCCCTGCCCATCACCGCCATCGTCATGCGCGAGATCCAGGTCCTGGGGACCTTCGGGATGCAGCCCTCCCGCTACCCGGCCATGCTGCGCATGGTGGAGCGCGGCCAGCTGCGCCCGGGCCGGCTGGTCACCGGCACGATCCCCCTGGCCAGGCTCAACGACGTGCTGGCGGCCATGACCGACTTCGCGACCGTCGGCGTCACCGTGGTCGATCGCTTCACGGATGTGTAGTTCACGGATGTGTAGTTCACGGATGTGTGGGAGGGCGACGTAACGTGCTTTACGAGTACCGCCGTTACGAGGCGGCTGCGGGCAAGGCGGGCGCGCTGAATGCGCGGTTCCGCTCGGCGACCATGGCCCTGTTCGAGAAGCACGGCTTTCGCGTGATCGGGTTCTGGGAGCCCGTCACCGGCGCCAGCAACGAGCTGCACTACATCCTGGGCTGGGAGGACCTGAACGAGCGCCAGCGTGTCTGGGACGCCTTCCAGTCCGATCCGGCCTGGCAGCAGACGCGCCAGGAGAGCGAGCGCGACGGCGTCCTGACCGCGCGCATCCACGTCCAGATCTGGAAGCCGACGGACTACTCGCCGCTGCGCTGAGCCGCGGGCTCAGCGCGGGGCGCCCAGGGGCAGGGCCGGCGCCGTGCCGGCCGCCCGCGGCACGAGGATGTACGCGGTCACCCACTGCCCGGCGAACTGCGCCAGGGCCTCGGGCGGCGCGTTCATGTACATGTCGATGCGATCGCCCTTGATGGCGCCGCCGATGTCCTCGGCGTGCTCCAGGATGCCATTGGCCGGGAAGTACGGCGTGTGGTAGCCGGTGACGAACATCCACGTCCCGAGGGGGATGAACCGCGGATCCACGGCCACCTCGCCGACGCGCGCCCGCGTGCCGGTGTAGGTGATGGTGCCGACTCCCGGCTCGCCGGTCTGGTAGGTGCTGGCGAGCACCTGGATCCGCGAGACGATCGAGTAGGTGCGGCCCCCGGCAACCAGCACGTCGCCCGGGGCATGGCTGATGGAAAGATCCGGAGTCATCTGCGCGGGTGTCAGAACCCTGGGCGACTGGGCGACCGGGACCCGGAGCAGCTCCGGCGCCCTGGCCTGTGCCGCCGCCATGCGCACGCCCTGGGCGGCGTGATGCGCGGGCGGCCCGTCACAGTGCAGCGTGCGGCCGCAGGCGCTGGACCGCGCCAAGCCGACCTGCGCCGGCTGGGTGATCCCGAGCGGGCTTCCCAGGATCGCCGTCGTGACCGCCAGCAGCCACACCAACCACCTTGCCATGCTCCTTTGATACGCGAAACATTTGCTCAGGGCAAAAGCCATATAAGGCTGTTGCGACCATTCTGGCCGCGGCAGCCTGTCATACCTTTATCGAAGATTCACGTCCGAATTTTGAGAGCCGATGATCCAAGTTGACGGGAGGGCCTCTGGTATGCTCCAGTAATTATGTTCACCGAACTGACGTCCGGCCGATATCCGCGTAATGGCGCGACCCCCAACGCCTCTTTCCCTAGAATCGACACCAAAGCGGCCTCTTCGTCAAGATGCCACTGCCATCCGCCAGTTGGGCGGAGAGAATTCGCGCGCGCGCGAGGCGTAACCAGCGCGGTAGTTAGTAGTGACTATCAGGGGAGTAACGATGCGCCGCGGCCGTTCAACGCCAGGACCGCGGCGGTGCGGATGGCGGCTGCCATGCTGGTCGGATCGGCCCGGCCCCGCCCGGCGATGTCGTATGCGGTGCCGTGGTCCACGGAGGTGCGCACGATCGGCAGGCCGAGGGTGACGTTGACGCCGTCGGCGAACCCGAGCAGCTTGCAGGCGATGTGCCCCTGGTCGTGGTACATGGCCACCACCCCGTCGAAATCGCCGCGGGCGGCGCGCCAGAAGACCGTGTCAGGCGGCAGGGGACCCTCGCAGGCAAGACCCTGGCTCCGGGCGGCCGCCACCGCCGGCGCGATCTCCCGCGCGTCCTCGTCGCCGAACAGGCCGCTCTCGCCGGCGTGGGGGTTGAGCCCGGCCACCGCCAGGCGGGGGGC
>JAJYVM010000221.1 GCA_021792015.1 Bacillota bacterium
CCGACTTGGCGGCGCCGCCGTCGCCGGAGTACCCTTGCGTGCCGTCGCCGGCAACCGTGTAGATGGCGCCCGGCGTCATCAGTTGGCCGAACAGCGTCTCGTTATTCGCAGCCACGACACGGATGCGATCGTTGCTCTGGTCGGCGATGTAGAGGTTGCCCGCCGCGTCCACCGCCACGCCCGTCGGGCCGTTCAACTCCGCCGACGTGGCCGGGCCGCCGTCCCCGGAGTATCCACCGAAGAATCCGGCCTGGCCGGCGACCGTGTAGATGTCGCCCGCCGTCATGCTCTGGCCGAACAGCGTCTCGGTCGTCGCCGCCACGACCCGGACGACGTTGTTGTTCGCGTCGGCGATGTAGAGGTTCCCCGCCGCGTCCACCGCCACCCCCCCGGGGTCGTTCACCGCCGCCGACGTGGCGGGGCCGCCGTCCCCGGAGTACCCCTGCGTGCCGTCGCCGGCGACCGTGTAGATGTCGCCCGCCGTCATGCTCTGGCCGAACAGCGTCTCGTTCCGCCCGGCAACGACTCGGACGGCATTGTGGCTGGAGTCGGCGATGTAGAGGTTGCCCGCCGCGTCCACCGCCACGCCCGTCGGGTCGTTCAACGCCGCCGACGTGGCGGGGCCGCCGTCCCCGGAGGCGCTGCCGTCGCCCGCCACCGTGTACAGGTCGCCCGCCGTCATGCTCTGGCCGAACAGCGTCTCGTTCTGCCCTGCCCCGAACCGGACGCGATCGTTGCCCTGGTCGGCGATGTAGACGTTCCCCGCAGCGTCCACCGCCACCCCGGTCGGATCGTTGAACTCCACCGGGCCGGCGCCGCCGTCTCCGGAGTACCCGGCCGTGCCGGTGCCGCCCGCCGTGGAGATGTCGTTGTTGCCGCCAGAGGCCGCCACCACGCGGACGGCGTTGTTGCCGCTGTCGGCGATGTAGAGGGCGTTGCCCGCCGCGTTCTCGGCCACGCCCGTAGGGTGGTTCAACTCCGCCGACGTGGCGACGCCGCCGTCGCCGGAGTACCCGGCCGTGCCGTTCCCGGCCACCGTGTAGATGTCGCCGGTCGTCGCGAACACCATCCGGATGACGTTGTTGCCGGTGTCGGCGATCAAGATGTCCCCCGAGGGGTCCACGGCCACGCCCTGCGGGCCGTTCAACTGGGCCGACACGGCGGCGCCGCCGTCTCCGGAGTACCCGGCCGTGCCATCGCCGGCGACCGTGTAGATGTCGCCCGCCGTCATGTTCTGGCCGAACAGCGTCTCGTTCCTCGCCGCCACGACCCGGACGGCACTGTTGCCCGAATCGGCGATGGAGAGGTTGCCCGCCGCGTCCACCGCCACGCCCGTCGGGTCGCTCAACGCCGCCGACGTGGCCGGGCCGCCGTCGCCGGAGTACCCAGGCGATCCTACCTGGCCGGCCACCGTGTAGATGTCGCCCGCCGTCATGCTCTGGCCGAACAGCGTCTCGGTCGTCGCCGCCACGACCCGGACGGCACTGTTGCCCGAATCGGCGATGTAGAGGTTGCCCGCCGCGTCCACCGCCACGCCCGTCGGGTCGCTCAACGCCGCCGACGTGGCCGGGCCGCCGTCCCCGGAGGACCCGAGCCTGCCGTCGCCCGCGACCACCGTCTCCTGTCCCGTGGCCGTATCCAGCCGCCGAATCACGTTGTAGCTCGTGTCGGCGATATAGACGTATGAACCGCTGACCGCCACCGCGGCGGGCTGCTGGGCGAGGGCGGTGCCGAGGCCCGATCCACCCGCCCCGCCGGCCACGGTGGTGATCTGGCCCACGGCGGCTGCCGCCGAGCCGCCGGGGCTCGCCGCGGCTATGGCGGGGATGGCGAGCATGAGCGTGTAGCACGCGGTCAGGAGAAGCGCGCGGACCTTTCGGCGGCCGGCCCTGTTCGTCCGCATTGTTGGCAAGCACCTTCCCAAGGGGAGCCAGGATACCGGATCTCTCGCGGCGCCTCGGCTCGGGAAGGCAATAAAAAGCGCGGCCCGCCCCGACCACCGCCCGGTCCACACCGGGATCTGGTCTGCGACCGCTCGCGCCACCACTGCGCGGGGCGGAACCTTGTCGAGCCCGCCGCCCCTGCCTCGCTCCCAGACGCCGGAACGACATCTCTATTCGACGCCGCCGTGTCAATGCCTGCCATGCCCCGACCGCGGCGTGGGACGCTGTGGGCCAGTGCAAGCCGCCAGCCTGCCCGCCTGAAATGCCCTCTTTAAATCAGCGCCGCCAACTTCCCACGTGGCTGATGGCGCGCGGGGCAGCCCGTCGGGTAGGGGTGCCGCCCCACATCGTGGGCGCTTGGAGCGTGTCGTCAAAAGCGACCACGCCTGCGCGTGGCCGTCCCATGTCGCTTCCCGGGCGCTCGTCACTGCTTGCGGATGATTGAGGGCCGGCGCGTAGGCGCCGGCCCACCAACATCGCCCGTCAGGCCGGGGTGATCGGCGCCAGCCCCGCCTCGCGCACGTACGACGTGAACGCGCGCAGGTCCTGGCCCACGATGCCCTCCAGGCGGTCCAGCTGCTTGTCGGCCTCGGCCGCGACGGCGGCGAAGGCCTCGTGCGACTGCTGGGTCGGGGCGAAGTCGGCCATGCCGACGACCGTCGCCAGGTAGGCGATCTTGTCGTTCAGGCGCGGGTGGCGGGCGATGAAGTCCTGGCCGCCCTTGAAGGCGACCATGGTCAGCTCGTCCTCGACCTCGCCCAGCTTGCCCTTCAGCTCGTCGGCACGCCGTTGGAGCTCGGCGTCGCCCTTGGCCCGCGCCGTCCACTCGTCGGCCTGGCGGCGCATGGCGCGGATGCGGTTGACGCCCTCGTTCACCTGCGCGACCTTGTCCCGGATCTGGCGCAGCAGGGCGAACTGGGCCTCCAGGTCGGCCTGGGTGGCCGAGATGCGGGGATCCTTGAGGATCTGGAAGCGCTGGCGCTGGGATCCGCCGGCGATGGTCAGCTCGGCGGTGTACTCGCCCGGCACGGCGATGGGGCCCATGCCCGGGATGGTGAACGTGGCAGGGCCCTCCAGCTTGCTGGCGTCGGGGTGGCGCATGTTCCAGACGAAGCGGTTGGCGCCGGCCTCGGCCGGAAGCTTGGGCTCGCCCTCGGCGGGCTGGCTGGAGAAGGTGCGCACGACCTCGCCGGCGGCGTCGCGGATGCTCAGCGTTACGGGCTCGCTTGGCCTGGCCTGCAGGTAGTAGTGCAGGACGACGCCGGCGGGCGGGTTCTGGCCGGCGTCCAGGTAGAGGCCAGCCTCGCCGTTCTCGGGCCGCTTCTTCAGGTAGTGCATGGTGTCGCCCATCATCATGGCGACGATGGGCCGCTCGAAGGCCACGTCGCGGTCGAGGAACATGCGGCCACCGCCGCCAAAGCGCACGGCCGGGGCCGGCTGGAAGAGGTGGGCGGCGCCGGTCGGGGCGGCCTGGCGCAGCAGGGCGGCGGCGCCGTCCCCGACCCAGAAGGCGCGGCCGTGGGTGGCGAGCACCAGGTCGCCGTCCTTGACCACCAGGTCGTGCACGGCGACGACGGGCAGGTTGAGGCGGATGGAGTGCCAGGAGGCGCCGTCGTCGAAGGAGGCGTAGACGCCAAGCTCGCTGCCGCAGTACAGCAGGCCGCGGCGCACGGGGTCGGCGCGGATCACCCGCGTGTACTCGTTTGCCGGGATGCCGGCCGCAATGGGGGTCCAGCTCTTGCCGTAGTCGGTGGTCTTGAGCAGGTAGGGGCGATTGTCGGCCAGGCGGTGGCGGCTGGCGGCCAGGTAGGCCGTGCCCGCCTCGTAGGGCGAGGGCTCGATGGTGCCGATGCGGGACCACTCGGGGAGGATGCTGGGCGTCACGTTTTCCCAGGTGGCGCCGTTGTCCTTGGAGATGTGCACCAGGCCGTCGTCGGAGCCGGCCCAGAGCAGGCCCTTGCTCAGGGGCGACTCCGCGAAGGCGAAGATCGTGCAGTAGACCTCGACGCCGGTGTGGTCGATGGTGAGGGCGCCGCCGGAGCTCTTCTGCTTCTCGGGGTCGTTCCGGGTCAGGTCCGGGCTCACGATCTCCCAGCTGTGGCCCTCGTTCGTGCTGCGGAAGACCCGGTTGCCGCACATGTACAGCACGTTCGGGTCGTGGGGCGACAGGACGACGGGCGAGGTCCACTGGAAGCGGTAGGTGTACTCCTCGGCCGCCATGCCGGCCGTGCGCTCGGGCCAGGGCGACACGTCGCGCAGCTGGTGGAGGCTGTGGTCGTAGCGGGTGAGGCGGCCGCCCTGGCCGCCGCCGTCGCAGCCGGCAAACGCGATGTCGGGGTTGTCGGGGCGCACCGCGATCATGGCGCTCTCGCCGCCGCCGACCGGGTACCACTCCTTCTCCGTGATCGCGCCCTGGTGGCTGCGGCTGGGCACGCAGAGGGTCGTGTTGTCCTGCTGCGCGCCGTAGATTCGATACGGGAAGCGCGTGTCGGTGGTGACGTGGTAGAACTCGGCGGTCGGCTGGTTGTAGATCGTGGACCAGGACCAGCCGCCGTTGTAGCTCACCGTGCCGCCGCCGTCGCAGGCCAGGATCATGCGCTTATTGTCCTTCGGGTCGATCCACAGGTCGTGGTGGTCACCGTGCGGCGTCGAGAGCGTCACGAAGGTCTTGCCGCCATCGATGGACTTCACGAACGGGGCGTTGACGGCGTAGAGGGTGTCCTCGTTCTGCGTGTCGGCCGTGATGTTGGTGTAGTAGAAATGGCGCGTGCGCAGGGCGCGGTCCTCGTTCAGCCGCTTCCAGGTGGCGCCGCCGTCGTCGGAGCGGTGCACGCCGCCCTGCTCGGCCTCGATCAGCGCCCAGATGCGGCTTGGGCGGACGGGCGAGACGGCGATGCCGATCCGGCCGAGGATCCCGCCCGGCAGGCCGGGGTTCTTGGTCAGCTCGGTCCAGGTCTCGCCGCCATCCGTGCTCTTGAACAGGCCCGAGCCGGGGCCGCCGCTGTCCAGGCTCCACTCGGTGCGGCGGACCTGCCAGAGGGCGGCGTAGAGGATGCGCGGGTTGGTGGGGTCCATGTCGAGGTCGATGGCGCCCGTGGCCTCGTCGCGGTACAGGACCTTCTGCCACGTGCGCCCGCCGTCGCGGGTGCGGTAGACGCCGCGGTCGGCGCTGGGGCCGTAGATGTCGCCGAGGGCCGCGGCGTAGGCCACATCGGGGTCGCGGGGGTCGATGCGCACGCGGGCGATCCGCTGCGTGCCGGCAAGGCCAAGGTGCTGCCAGGTGGCGCCGGCGTCGGTCGAGCGATACACGCCGTCGCCGAACGACACGTTGCCGCGGATCGAGCATTCGCCCATGCCGACATAGACGACGTTGCTGTCGGAGGGGGCCACGCCGATGCAGCCGACCGAGGCCGTCTTGATATAGCCGTCGGACACGTTCTCCCAGGTGACGCCGCTATCCGTCGTCTTCCACACCCCGCCGCCGCCCGCGCCGAAGTAGAAGACGCGGTGGTCCGCAGGGTCGCCGCAGACGGTCGAGGCGCGACCGCCGCGGAACGGGCCGACGCAGCGCCAGCGCAGCGACGCGTAGGGGCCGATGCTGGATCCGTCCGCCATATGCGCATGCACCTCCTGGTTGCCGTGCTTGGCTTCGCAATCGTGCGAGGCGTTCCTGCCGCGGGGCGGTGGCGGCTGGCGGGCAATGGATGGGACGGAGGCGCGCGACGATGGGCGGTGGAAGGGCGTTGGCTGGGCGGCGGATGCGGAATCGACGGAACGGACGCGGGCGACGCACGGGCGGCGGATGCGGAATCGACGGGCAACCGACGGACAACCGATGGGCAACCGACGGGGAACCGACGGGCAACCGACGGGCAACCGACGGGCAACCGATGGCCGATGAGTTGGGATACCTGCGCGGCTGCCGTGGCTCGCTTTGCGGCCGCAGGGCGGTGGCCGGGCAGGAATCGGCACGGCGGGTCGGGCGCGAGCGTGGGCCGCGATCCGGCGCGACCGTCGGCCTGCCGGTGGGACGGGCATTCGCCGGCGGCTCCCCCTTGGTCGACCAGGCCCCGCGACGCCGACCGACGGGCAGGATCGTCGCAGCGGCCCCGCCCGCTCCAATCATGTGCTCTCAGGTTTCAAGTCAGGCTGCGGTGGGGATGAACCGGTACGAGCGGCCTGGGGGCGCGAAGCGCAGGGCCACGAGCGCTGCGTCGGGTTCACGCGTGGCTGGCTGCCCTACTGGACCTCCTCCTGGGCCGGCTGCCCCAGCGGCACCATGGCGGTGATGCGCGTCCCGCAGCCCGGGGCGCTCCGGACGTCCAGGCGGCCCCCGATCGCCTCCAAACGGCGGCCGATGTGGTCGACGCCGTGGCCGAGCGGCGCGGCGGCCGGATCGAAGCCGCGGCCGTCATCCTCGACCCAGACCTCCAACTGCTCGCCCTGCCGGCGCGCGCCGAGGACGATGTGCGTGGCCCCGCTGTGTCGCACGGCGTTGGCCAGGGCCTCGTGCGCGATGTGCCACACGTGCGTGGCCACCCGCTCCGGCACGGGGCCGAGGTCGTCGGCGACGACGGCCTGTTTGGTCACGCGCTCGGCGCCCGTCTCGGCCAGCAGCCGGCGCAGGGCCGGGGCCAGGGGCTCGCCGGCGGCGTGGGCCTGGCGCAGGTCGAAGATGTAGTGGCGGATGTCGCCGATGACCCCCTGGAGCCGGCCG
>JAJYVM010000222.1 GCA_021792015.1 Bacillota bacterium
CGGGTTGTTCGGATTGCAGATCACGATCATCTTGGCGCCCGGCGCCGCCGCCTCAATGGCGTCCAGGTCAAGCCGGAAGGCGTCCCGCGTCCGGGTAATGTTCTGCGGCTCCCCGCCCACGAAGTGCACGATGTCGGTGTAGAGCGAGTACGTGGGCTCCGGGATCAGCACGCGGTCGCCGGGCCCCACCGTGGCAAGCATGGCGGTGGTCAACGCCGCCGACGCACCGTGCGTCACGATCACCTGCGACGCCTGGTATTCGGCGCCGCCACGGGCCGTGGCCTCAATGGCGAGCCGAGCCGCCAGAATCGGCTCCCCGGCCGGCGGGCCGTAGTGCGTGATCCCGCGCTCCAGTGCCGCGACCATCGCCTGGCGAATCGGCTCCGGGGTGTCGATGTCCGGATCGCCCGAATCCAGACGGATGGCACCGGGCGGCACAACTCGCGTGGTCCGGCGGCTGTGGCCGAGAAGGGCTGCGGCCTGCGGCGACACGGCGCTCATGACATCGCCTCCGCCGCCCATACTTCGCTTCCGCCCCGCGGTGCCCCCTTCCGGCACCCGCCGCCATCACACCTCGCCGTGCCACTTCTGCCTTGCATCCGTGCCATTCGCTTGCGGCTCGCGCGATAATCATCCCTGGAGGTGAGGCCTGCTGTCCCCCGGCACCGATGGGCTGCCCGTCCACGCCTTCCCCTCCCGTGCCGCCTGGGACGAGTGGCTGTCTGAGCACCACGCCACCTCGGCGGGCACATGGCTCAGGCTCGCCAAGCGCGGAGCCGCCACGCCCACCCTCTCCTACGAGGACGCGCTTCTTGGGGCCATCGCCCATGGCTGGATCGACGGCCAGAAGAGCGCCCTGGACGCGGCGTACTGGCTGCAGCGCTTCACGCCGCGCAAGCCCGGAAGCCGCTGGTCGAAGCAGAACTGCGACCGGGCGGTGACCCTCATCAATAAGGGGGAGATGCATCCCGCCGGGCAGCGCGAGGTGGATGCCGCCCGCGCCGACGGCCGCTGGGACAGTGCCTATGAAGGCCAGCGCACCGCCGCCGTGCCGGACGACCTGGCTGCCGCGCTGGCTGCCAACCCGGACGCGGAGCGCTTCTTCGCGGGCCTGGATCGCCTCAACCGCTACGCCGTGCTCTACCGGATCCAGAGCCTCAAGACGCCCGAGGCACGCGCGCGCCGCATCGCGCGGTACGTTGCGATGCTGGCCGCGGGCGAGACGATCCATCCTGCCTCAGGTGCGGGCCGCCGGCGCTGAGTCAGGGTCGCCGCCCCCGGCGGCCCCGGTCGGCCCGTCCACGCCCTGCAGCGTCAAGGGCGGCCCAGCCGCCCGGCCACCGCCCGCCGTCCCCCGGCATACCGGTACCGCTCGCCAGCCCGTCAGCCCATGTTCGGTTTCTGCCCGCTCCCGCGCGGGTCGTCCCGCATCGCGGGCCCCATCTTCATCAGCTCGCCGAGCGTTACGAGTCGGTAGCCCTGCGCCTTCAGGTCTGTGAGGATGGGCGGCAGGGCGAGGTTCGTCTGCTTGCACGTGTCGCTTGCGTGCATCAGGATGATGGCGCCCGGGAACGCCTGCTTCGTGACCCGCGACACGATGGTGCTGACCCCAGGGTTCATCCAGTCCAGCGAGTCGATCGACCAGATGATGGTCTGGTACCCGGCAGCCCGCGCGGCCGCCACGCTCGCCGGGTTCCAGTCGCCGTTCGGCGGCCGCAGCAGATCGAGCGGTCCCCGCGCCCAGGGGCTCAGGTCCGCGTTTGCGGTCCGCACGTTGGCCTCGACGCCGGCCGCGCCCAGGCCGCTGAAGTTGACGTGGGCGGCGCCGTGGCTGGCCAGCTCCATGCCGGCGTCCATGATGGCCTTCATCTCTTCGGGGTGTGTGCGCGCGTACGGCCCGGACACGAAGAACGTGGCGGGCTGGTGCGCCTGCTCGAGGATCGGCAGCACGAGCCCAAGCATCTTCGTGCCCCAGGACAGGTCGAAGGTGAGCGCCATGACCTTCTCGCGCGTCTGGACATAGTAGATCGGACGGTTCACCTCGGCGGCGCGCAGGTCGCGCCCCACCACCGCGGCAGAGGTGAGAATGGCGACGCAGACGGCCGCCAGGGCAATGCGCCGGAGCAACGCGGGTCCCCCCAGAGCGCAGCATGCCCGCCTCGGGCGGCAGGTCGGCCGGCCTCCTGCCGCCAATCGCCACCACCCAGGGGGTGCTTGAAATGCCCGCACTGACTCCCGACGAGGCGGCCCGCCGCATGCCGACGGTCCCAGGGTGGCGCCTGGAGGGCGATGCGCTTCGCCGCACGTTCGCCTTCGCCGACTTCCGCGCGGCCATCGCCTTCGTGAACGAGGTCGCCGACAAGGCGGAGGCCGCCGACCACCATCCGGACATCGACATCCGCTACGACCACGTGACGCTGACGCTGACGACGCATGACGAGGGCGGCCTGACGGTCCAGGACTTCGATATGGCCACCCGCATCGGCGCCGCCTGAGCAGCCGGCCGCCGCACCGGCCACGGGCCGCTGGTGACCGGCGTGCCGAATCCGGATGCCGGCCGTCCCACCCCGTCGTCCGCCGTCGGGCGCCTCATGCCCAGCCAGACAAAGTCCGCATAGGCCTGGCCCCTATACTGGCCCCGAGGTGGTGGCCGTGGGCCGCGCGGACGTCGACGTACCCGCGCAGAGCCTCCTGCTCGGCGGTGCCGCGCTCCTGCTGGGCCGGGCGTCCGCCACCGAGCTGGCACCGCTGGCCGTGGCCTTGGCGGCGGCGGTCCTCGCCTCCAAAACGCTGGTCAAGCCGCCCCCGCATGCCACCGTTCCCGCCCCCGAGGATGACGTCCCGGTCCTGAGGCGGATCGACGCGGTCGGCCGGCCGTCCCTGACGACCATGCCCCTTGCGGCCCTGGCCATCGGTGCCGCCATTGGCGCGTCCACGCGTGCCGACACCATGGTCGCGCTCGGCCAGGCCGCGGGCATCGTTCTGGCCTGGGCCATTCTCCGCTACGGGCCTCCGCCCTTGGCGCGCGGCATCTGGGCGGCCGTCCTCGGCGCGATCCCGGCCCGCCTGGCGGCCGCGGGCGGCGTCGACCTCGGCTCGCTCGTCCTCTTGGCCATCGTGGCCATCCTGGCGGCCGTGCTCCAGGCGATCTTCGCGCGTGCCCTGGATGCCGCCCATCGCGAGTTCGTGCCGGGCGAGCGGGCCGTGGCGGTGGGCGTCCTCGCCGGTGCCCTTGTGGCGGGCGTCGGGTCGGTCCACGTCGGCCCCGTCGCCCTGAGCGGCGTCGCGACGGCGATCGCGGCCCTTTGGCTGGCGCAGGGCGGACCCGCATCGGCCGCTGCCGGCTGCGTCGCCCTCGGCGCCGTGTCCGTTGCCGCCGGTGCGGTCGGCCCCCTCGATCTGGCGGCCCTGGCCGTGGGTGGTCTCGCCGCCGGTTTCGCCAGCCCGTACAGCCGGATCGTGGCAGCTGTCGGCCTCGTCGCGGGCGAGGCGGTCGTCACCGCACCGGCCACGTTCACCATCAGTCCGGGCCTTGCCGGCGTCGCGGCGGGCGCCGCCCTGGTCTGCGCGGTGCCGGTCGCCTGGTGGCCGTCGCCTCCCGGCGTCGCGGCAACGGGGCCGGTCCTGCAGCGCTGGCTGAGCGAGCGGCTGCGCCGCGTCGCGTCGGCCGTTTCAGAGGTTGGCGCGAGCGTGCACGAGAGTGCCGCGGCGGTCGGCGTCCCCCGCCCCGAGGCTGCTGCGGGAGTCCTTGAGACCACGGTGTCGGCCGTCGACGACGTGGCGCGCGCGGTCTGCTCGGGCTGCAGCGCGTACACGGACTGCTGGGACCGCAAGTTTCTGCGGGCCTACCGCATGGTCGACGACCTCCTCCTCGTGGCTGAGTCCCGCCCCGTCCGCCGCGCCGATGTCGGCGGCACCGGTCCCGAGGAGATCGACTGCCTCCGTCCGGCGGACATGGCCCGGGGCGTCAACCTCCGGGCCGAGCTGGGCGTCCGCTCGACCCGCATGGCCGCCCGCATGGGCGAGAGCCGCAGCCTGATCGCCAGCCAGATGGAGGGGCTGGCGCATGTGCTCGAGGAGATGGCCGTCTCCGCCGCCATGCCGTCATCCGGCCCGCCCGCCCGCCGTGTCCTGCGCTATGAGAAGGCGGTTCTGACGGAGCCGCGCGCCGGCCGCGAGACCTCCGGCGACAGCTACCTGGTCCGGGAGCTGGGGGACGGACGACTCCTGCTGGCCCTATCGGACGGCATGGGCTCCGGCCCGCGCGCGGCCCTGCAGTCGGCGACGGCCGTAACGCTGCTGGAGCGGCTGCTTCAGGCCGCCTTCCCGGCCGCGACGGCCGTGCGCACCGTGAACGCCACGCTGCTCCTCCGGGCGCCCGACGAGGCCTTCGCGACCCTCGACGTGATCCTGGCCGACCTGACCGCGCAGACGGCGGAGTTCTTCAAGCTCGGCGCGCCGTGGGGCTACCACCTCAACAGCGGCGGCGACGTGGAGGCCATCGGGCCGGACGCGCCTCCGGCGGGCGCCCTGGCCGATGTGCCGGTGGTGGCGGTGACGCGCGACCTCCACCCCGGCGACGAGCTTGTCCTTTGCACCGACGGTGTGGCCATGGCCGGCGCGCGCCCGCGCTGGCTGGCCGACTTTCTTGCTGGCGAGCCGGACGAACCTGCCTCGGACGCCCTGACTTCGGGGGGCGCCGCCACCTCCGGCGCCGATGATCCGAGCGACCACCCCGACGGTCCTGATGCGGCCGACCCTGCCGACTTCTCCGCGCCCGCTGCGCGCCGCGCCGGCTCCGGCCGCCCGGCACCACGCCGCGTCCGTGCGCGCACCCGCGCCGCATCACCCGGCGCAGCGGCAACTGCGGTCCCGGCCGCCGCCCGCGCCACCCTCCCCGTGCCGCCCGCGACCCCGCGAACGGCTGAGGACCGGGCCGAGGCCATCCTCCACCGGGCTCTGGAGCTTGCCGGCGCGGAGCACGATGATATGACCGTCATCGTTTGCCGTTTATCATCAACGCAGGGGTGATCGCCGTTCGTCCCGCCTGGGACCTGCTGCCCCGCGACGCCGAGTCGATCGTGGCCGTTTCCGGCGGCCCCGACTCCACGGCGCTGCTGGTGGCGGCCGCCCCGCGCCGCCGCATCGTCGCCGCGCACTTCAACCATGCCCTCCGGGGCGCCGAATCGGACGCCGATGCGGCTTTCGTGGCCGAACTCGCCGCCCGCCTGGGCGTCCCGTTCGTCTCGGAGAAGGCCGATCCCCCCGCCGGCCCGGACGAGAACCGGGCCCGCAACGCCCGATACGCGTTCCTGCTCCGCGTGGCCCGCGGCCGCGGCTGCCCCGTCGTCGCTGTGGCGCACACGGCGGACGATCAGGCGGAGACCTTCCTGATGCGCCTCATCCGAGGCTCGGGCACGCTGGGCCTGGGCGCCATGGCGCCATCTCGTCCCCTGGCCCCCATCGCCTCCGGTGCTGCCACCGGCCCCGGAGCTGTCGCGGGCGTCGACGCGGACGACCTCGATAGTGAGCCAAACGAGAGCAGCGCATGCGCTGGTCCGGAGGCGGATCGCGTCGCTGCACCCGCGCGGCCTTCGCCACCCTGGGGCGCCGGCTCCGCCGGCGCGCACACGCATATGCCCGCCCCAGGCGCCGGGCCAACGTCGTCTCCAGCCCTGGCCCGCAGCGGCGCCGCGCGACACCCTGCCCCGCGGCCCGCCTCGCGCCTCGCCGCCACCCCCGCCACAAATGCCGTCGCGGCGATCCCGCCTTCATCCGTCCACCCCGTCCCGCCCCCTGACCCCGCGCCCGTGTTTCTCGTTCGCCCCTTCCTGACCGTGACACGGGCCGAGGTGCTGGCCTATTTAAAGCGCAAGCGCGTCGGCTATCGCATCGACCAGTCCAACTTCGACACGACGCGGCTCCGCGCCCGAATCCGCGCCGAGCTGCTGCCGCAGCTGCGCACATACAATCCTCGCATTGTCGAAGTACTGTGCCGTACGGCAGCCCACTTGCGCGAGGACCAGCAGACCCTGGAGGCCCTGCGCGCGGTTGGCGTGCCTGGCGCGCTGGGCGGACCGTGAACCGGCCGGGTGCCAAGCGCGAGCCGACCATGAACGGCCCCGCATGCGCTGAGCGCGGTTACCCTCCTCCGCGCACCGCGCCGCGCTGAGCGACCCGAGGATCCTGGCCGCACCCGACGCATTGCGCACACCGCCGCCGCCCCCAGCGCAACGGGCGCCGCCGGCGGTCGGACCCAGATCAGGCGAGGGAGGTCGGCGTGTGAAGGTATACATCTCGATGGACATGGAGGGTGTCGCCGGGGTCACGGCCTGGGACCAGACCAACAAGGACGGCGGCTCGGACTACGAGCGCTGCCGCCGCCTGATGACGGCCGAGGCCAGCGCCGCGGTCGCCGGTGCCTTCGACGGCGGCGCCACCGCCGTACTGGTGAACGACTCCCATGGCCGCATGCGCAACCTCTATGCCGAGGAGCTGGACCCGCGCGCCCGCCTGATCCAGGGCTCGCCGAAGCCGTGGAGCATGGTGGAAGGCTTGGACGACACCTGTGCCTGCGCCCTCTTCTGTGGTTATCACGCCCCTGGCAGCGAGCAGGGCGTGCTCAGCCACACGTACAC
>JAJYVM010000223.1 GCA_021792015.1 Bacillota bacterium
GATGACCGCATTGCGGGGCGAGACGGCTGAGCAGTTCGTTGCGGTACGGGGCGAGACGGCCGAGCTTCGCACCGGGATGACCGAGCTGCGGGGCCAGACGGCCGAGCTTCGCACCGGGATGACCGAATTGCGGACCGGGATGACCGAGCTGCGGGCGGAGGTCGCGGAGCAGTTTCTGGGGCTGCACGTGGCGGTGCGCACCGTGCGCGAGCACGTGGACCGCGCCGAGAAGCGGCTGGACAAGTCCATCAAGGCCTGGAAGTTGGAGTCGAGCCTCGCGCTGCGCGAGATCGAGCGGCTCCACCGCAGCATGGGCCGCCTCACGCGCAGGGTGCGCCGGGTCGAGCTGCGCAGGGCGTAATGGTGGCTCAGGCCGCCCGCACGGAAGGCGGCCCTGCCGTCTCCGGGCGTGGCCGCCGCCGAGGTGGCTGGGCGAGGGGCACGGCCCGCCAGGTCCGGGCGCCGGCGCCGCTGCTGGCGGGCGGCGTCACGGTGTGCGGGACAGGCGGGTCGGGGTGTTGTGCGCGCGCGGCGTACGCCGCGCGCACCATCATGGCACCGCGGTGAACGGATCGGGGATCTGCACACGCCCTTCCACCAGGACCGGGCGCCCGCGCGCGAAGACCGAGACGATGCGCAGGCGGTCGTCGCACAGCAGGATGTCCGCGTCGGCGCCCGGGACCAGGGTGCCCTTGCCCGGCAGGCGCAGGACGCGCGCCGGGTTGGCGGTCACGGTGGCGAGGGCCGAGGGCAGGTCGACGGTGCGGCCGAGCACGCCGCGGCGCACGCGCTCCCAGAGCAGCGCGACGGGGCCGAGGCCGATGGACTGCAGGTGGCCGTCGGGGCCGAACACCGGCATGCTGCCGTTGCCGTCGGACGAGCACGTGATGCGGTGCAGCGGCACGCCGGCGCGCAGCAGGCGGGGCAGGGCCTCCTCGGGCGGGATGGCGCCCGGCTCGTCGCAGTCGGGGGCGACGGTGGCCGTGAGGTCGATGGTCATGCCGGCGCGGCCGAGGGCGGCGGCCTCCTCCAGCAGGGCGGGCGCGCGGTTCACATGCGTGGGGTAGAGTGCGTCGGGCGGCAGGTCGCTGCTGCGCAGCACGGCGCGGACGGGCTCCAGGCGCTGCGGCGCGTCGCCGACGTGCAGGTGGAGCAGGCCGGCCTTGCGGGTCAGCGTGCCGCCGATGTGCGCCTCGGCGCCGATGCGCGCGAGTTCGTGCGGGGTCGGCGCGCTGTCGCGCTGGTCGGAGATGGCGATCTCGCCGGCGCCGATGACCTCCTCGATGAGGACGATGTCGCGGGCGACGCTGCCCGTCACGGTCTGCGGGGGCAGGGCGTAGGCGCCGGTGTAGACGCGGGTGTCCAGGCCGTCGGCCTGCAGGCTGCGGGCATGGGCCAACAGGTCCACGACCGTGCGCGTGATGCCGTCGAAGCCGAGCAGGCCGACCGCCGTGGTGGTGCCCGCCTGGACCAGCGCCGCCGCGCGCAGCTCCGGGGCGCGGGTGGCGGGACCGCCCTCACCGCCGCCGCCGAGGATGTGCACGTGCCCGTCCACCAGGCCCGGCAGGGCCATCAGGCCGTCGGCCTCGACCAGGGCGACGTCCAGCAGGTCGGGGGCCGGTGCGATATGGGGCGCGATGCGCATGATGCGGCCGCCGACGATCAGGATGTCGCGGGAACCCAGGGGCGCGGGGGCGAAGAGCGTCGCACCGCGGATCAGGATACCGGCTGTGTCGTCCATGGGCGGTAGTGTGTCCCGGCGCCCTGCGGCAGCAGCCGGAGGGCGCAGTCGGCTGTGGTGTCGGCCGGGGTAGGGGCGCCGGACCGGCTGGCGAACCTGCCCTTGGGCCGCGGCGGCACGGTGCCGTCCGCGGCCTGGGTGAGGGGGGCGTTGGCTTGGAGCTGGCGGGCGCGACGGTCGGGGTCTGCGCGCCATCGGGCTGGGTGCGGGCCGACCGCATCGCGGCCGGGATCGCCACGCTGCGGGAGGCCGGACTGGCCGTGAAGGTCGGCGCGTCGGTCCATGCGCGGATGGGGTACCTCGCCGGCGGCGACCGGGAGCGGGCGGCGGACCTCAACGCCTTCCTGGCCGACCCCGAGGTGGATCTGATCCTCGCGGCCCGCGGCGGCTTCGGGGCGAGCCGCATCCTGTCGCTGCTCGACCTGGCGCCGCTCCGCGCGCGGCCCAAGCCGATCGTCGGCTTCAGCGACATCACGGCGCTGCACCTGGCCTGGGCCAGGGCGGGCGTGCCCAGCGTGCACGGTCCCGTCGCCACCGACGTGAGCGAGCTGCCCGGGCTGCTCGAGCGCCTGCGGAGGCTGGCCGGCCCTGTCGCGCAGCCCGCCGACGGGCCGGAGATGCGCACCGTCGTGTCGGGGCGGGCCGAGGGGGTCCTGGTGGGGGGCAACCTCTCGCTGCTGGCGGCCGCGTGCGGCACCCCGTGGCAGCTGGCGGCGGAGAAGGCCATCCTGCTGGTCGAGGACCTGCGCGAGAGCCCCTACCGCATCGACCGCATGCTCACGCAGCTTGCCCAGGCGGGCGTGCTCGACGGCGTCGTCGGGGCGGTTGTCGGCGAGCTGGTGGGGTGTGATGCGCCCCCGCCCCCGGACGGCGAGGAGGCCGTGCCCCAGCCGTCCGGGTACGACGTCTTCGCGGCCCGCTTTCGGGAGATTGGCATCCCGTGCTTCGCCGGCCTGGCCTGTGGGCACGGACGCCGCCGGCTGGCCATTCCGCTCGGCCTGCGGGCGCGCCTGGACGCGGACGCGTGCGCGCTGGAGATCCTGGACAGCGCGGCGGGCTGGGCGCGGGCGTAGGCGGTCCGCGTCCGGGCCGGTTGGGGAGGTGCGGCATCTGTTCACCGTCGTCGTTCTCTCCGACATCCACGGCAACGCGGCGGCGCTGAGGGCGGTGCTGGACGACGTCCGCCGGTCGCCGTACGACCGCATGGTCGTGGCGGGGGACCTCGTCTACGGCGGACCGCGCCCGGCGCAGGCCCTGGCCCTCATCCGCGGCCTTCACGCCGACGTGGTCTGCGGCAACGCCGACCGGGCGGTGGTGGCGGAGGACTCCCCGTGGGTCCGCGACGCGATCGGGCCCGGCGGGATGGCCTACCTCGCCGCGCTGCCGTTCTCGCGGCGCCTGACGCCGCCCGGCGGCGCGAGCCCAGGCGACGACCTGATGGTCGTGCACGCGACGCCGACCGACGTGGAGGGCATTCTCACCGTGGCCGCCGACCCGTTCGGCACGTTCCCCGTGACGACCGAGGCGGAGGCGCGGCGGCTGCTCGGCGACGCGCAGGCTGCCCTCATTGTCTCCGGCCACGTCCATTACGCCTCCGAGGGGCGTGTGGCAGGGCGGCGGTTTGCCTCCGTCGGGTCGGTCGGCCTGCCCTTCGACGGCGACCCGCGGGCGGCGTATGCCCGCGTCAGCTGGGACGGAGGCGCATGGGCCATTGAGAACCTCCGGGTGCCCTATGACCATCTGGCGGTGGCGGCGGAGGCGCGCACGTGCGGTGCCCCCTTCGCCGAGACGACCGTCCGGCGGCTGGAGACGGCGCGGATATGATCGTGAGCAAGGACGCGGACGGGCTCCGCTTCGTGCTGCAGACCGACCACGCCGACATCGCCGGCCAGCTGGCGCGCCGCTGGGCCGAGCCCTTTGCGCCCTACGCCTCCGTGGTGCTTGCCGCGGATCTGCACGATGAGGGCTGGCGCACCTGGGAGGCGGCGCCCGACGGGCCCCGCAGCTTCCTGCAGATGCGCCCGGAGGTGCACACGGCCTTTTACGCCGCCGGGCTCGACCGCGTGGAGCGCCTGGACTGTGCGGCGGCCCTCCTCTGCAGCCTGCATGCCTCCGGCCTGTACAACGGCGGCTTCGGCATGCGGCAGGCGCCCGCCGAGCTGGCGCCCGTGGCGCAGGCGTTTCTGGCGGCGGAGGAGTCGCGCCGCGGCCGCCTCGGAGCCCTGGACGATCAGGTCCGGCGGAACTACCGCCTCCTCCAGGTTTGGGACCAGCTGGCGCTGGCGGTCTGCGGGCACCCCGTGCGGCGGGCGGCGGGCGCGTTCGACGTCGCCCGTCCGGCGGCGGGGCGGCTCACCGTCGCGCCGTGGCCCTTCCGCGAGCCGGAGGTCGCCGTGGCTGTGCCGTTCCGCGTCCTGCCGGAGCGGGACTGGGCGGGCGCCGACGCCTTCCGGGCCGCGCTGGCGGCCGCCCCGTGGCAGGCGGAGGCCGTTGTCCTGGCGGCAGAGCCGCCGGGGGGCCAACCGGGCTGATTGGCCAGTGATTCGATCGCGATGCGCTTGATGCGATGCAAAAGAGAGTGAATCCGCTGCCGTTGCGCTTCCGCCGGCACCGGCGCGGGGGCCGTTGCGTCGCCGCCGTCCCGGGCTTCCCCGCGCGGCCGGTCGGGTTCCGCACACGGCGGTGATGTGGGCACGGTGACCCCGTCACGGGTGGCCCTGCACGCCGCGCATGTGCCCCGCTGCCCCGGCAGGGTATTTCGCGGCCCGTACAGAACATTCGACAGGGGAGAATGCCGAATCGGAGCCTCCGTTGACGAGATCCAGGCATGGGGGCAGCGGGTCTGCGCCAGCGTGGCCCAGGTCCTCGTGGAGGCCGATCAGGCGGTGCAGCTTTGCCTGGTGGGCATCCTGGCGCACGGCCACGTCCTCTTCGAGGACGTGCCGGGCGTCGGCAAGACCCGCCTGGCGCAGGCGATCGCGGCCTGCCTCGGCGCGCCCTTTCAGCGCGTGCAGTTCACCCCCGACGTCCTGCCCTCGGACCTCACCGGCACCAACGTCTTCATGCCGGCGACCGGGGACTTCCGCTTCCACGCGGGCCCGATCTTCGCGGCAGTGGTCCTCGCCGACGAGATCAACCGCGCGGCGCCCCGCACGCAGTCGGCCCTGCTGGAGGCGATGGAGGAGCGGCAGGTCACCGTCGACGGGGTGAGCCGGCCGCTGCCGTCGCCCTTTCTGGTGCTGGCCACGCAGAACCCGATCGAGCTGGAGGGCACCTTCCCGCTGCCCGAGGCGCAGCTCGACCGCTTCCTGCTGCGGATCACGCTCGGCTACCCCTCCCTCGACGGGGAGCGCGACATGCTGCGGCGCGTCGGGAGGCGGCAAAGCGCTCCCGACATGCTGGCTCGGCTGCAGCCCGTGCCGCTGCCGGACGGGGGGATCGCCGCGCTGGCGGAGCGGGTGCGCGACGTCCATGTGACTGACGATGTGGCCGACTACCTGCTGCGGCTGGTCCGCGCCACCCGGGCCAGCTCCGACATCCGCCTGGGCGCCAGCCCGCGCGCTGCAGTCGCATGGTACGGCGCCGCGCAGGCCCACGCCGCGCTGGCGGGCCGCGACCACGTGGTGCCGGACGACGTGAAGGCGCTGGGGCAGGCGCTGCTCAGCCACCGGCTGGTGCTCACGACCGAGGCGCAGCTCCACGGCACGTCCTCCCAGGCCGTGGCGGCCGCCATCCTCGCGCAGGAGCCGGTGCCCGTCGAGGAAGGCGCGGGCGGGGCGTGACGCCGGGCTGGTGCCTGTGGCGGCCCTTCCGCACCCTGTCCGCCGCCGCCCCGCCCTTCCGCACCCTGTCCGCCGTCGCTTCACCCGTTGCCGCGCCTGACCCCGTCGTCCGGATCACCGGAGCATGAGCGGCGGTGTGCTCGTCGCCCTCCTTGCGGGCGTCGGGCTGGCGGCGGCCGGCCTGGCGGTGGTGTGGGGCCGCCTGGCCCTGCGCGGCCTCGCCTACCGCGTCGAAGTCCGCCCCGACCACATCTTCCCGGGCGAGGAAGCCGAGCTGGTCGTCGAGCTGACCAACGCGAAGGGCATCTCGGTGCCCTGGCTGGTCAGCCGCGATGACATCTCGCTCGAGATGACGGTACAGGGCGGCCGCATCGAGCCGCACCACAACCCCGGCCGGGCCCAGCTGGTGCAGTTCTGGTCCGTGGGGCCGCGCGAGCGCGTGCGCCGCCGCTACCGCGTGACGGCGTCCCACCGCGGCCTGCACCCCGTCGGCCCCGGCGCCCTCCGCTCCGGCGACCCGTTCGGCTGGCGTGAGGGGCAGATCGACGCCGCCGTCTCCGCCCGTCTGGTGGTGTATCCCCACGCCTACCCCCTGTCGGCGTGGCGGATCGTGGCCGAGCGCCCCTTCGGGCAGCGGCCCCGCTCGGGCTGGCTGCTGCCGGACCCGGCCCAGGTCGTCGGCGCCCGCCCGTACCGCGTGGGCGACCCCTTCCGCATGGTCCACTGGCCGGCCACAGCCCGCCTCGGCAGCATCCAGGTGAAGCAGACGGTGCCTGCCCACTCCGTCGCCACCGCCATCTTCCTGGACGTGCGCACGTCGCAGCACGCCTGGGAGGGCATCGACCGCCCGCGGGCCGAGGCGGCCATCGCGCTGGCGGCCACCCTGGCGCGCGAGGCGATCCAGGCCCACGGCGAGGTGGCGCTCTTCGCCAACACGCCGCTGCGCGACCGTGCCAGCATCGTGCGCGTGGCCTCCGCGGCCGGACCCGCGCAGCTGCGGCGGATCCTGGAGTGCCTGGCCCTGGCCGTGGTGCAGCCGTGGTCGCGGATCGAGGACCTGCTGGCGCTG
>JAJYVM010000224.1 GCA_021792015.1 Bacillota bacterium
CATGGACACGCGCGATCCCTCCTCGCAAGTCGCTCGCGCGCGGGGAGCCCGCGCGCTCCACAGGTGCAGCCCTTTCGGGCGGAGCGGCGCGATCCCTGCCGGGGCGCCATCCCTGGCAGACGGTCCTCCCTGCCAGGGGCCTCGGCGCGCGCCCAAGCCGGGTGCTACCGCGTGATCGTCACCTGCCAGGCCGCCGGCACGACCTCGAACCACAGCGGGAGGCCGCTGCCGACAGGGATCGGCGTCCCCTGGGCCGTGGTGACGACGGGCAGGCCCTGGGGACCCAGGTGCCACTGGCCCTGGATGCTGGTGCCGTTGCGCAGCACCCAGGCGGTGCCGCCCTGATTCCAGAGGAACTTGATGGCGCCGGGGGTGTACGGGTCGGGATCCGGCACCTGCACGGCGGTGAGGACCACCACCGTCTGCGCTGTCAGCGCCGCGCCCGCGATGTCGACCGACGGGACGCCGTTGATCAGCCGCACCCAGTCGGTGCCGGACCAGCGCCAGCCGGCCCGGTAGGTGTAGCTGGGACTGGTCATGTAGTTGATGGTCACTGTGGCCGCGGGGCTGCCGGCCTGGGGCTGGGCCGTGCTCGGCGGCAGGATCAGGCGTGCCGCCGGGAAGTGGTCCGCGCGCGCCGCATCGTTCAGCAGCGCGGTCGACGTGTAGAGGTTGTCCGGGGCCGTGCGCCCGCCCCAGCGCCAGAAGTAGCCGCCTGAACCGTAGATGGCGTCGATGTTGAGCAGGTGCCAGGTGCCGATCCAGTTGAGGGCGTCCACGTTGCCGCCGGCGTGGGCCATCGGGATGCCGTAGGCCTTGGTCAGCTGGTCAAAGTAGATGCGGGCGCTGCGCACCGGACCGATCACGCCGCTGCCGCGGCTGTCAAAGATGGCGAAGTAGCGCGTGATGAAGCCCTCGGCCGGGATCTCCCAGATGACGTCGGCCAGATCCAGGCCGGATTGGGGTCGTGCGGCCGGGTCGTTGCCGATGACCACGGCCATGGGGGAGAGGGGGCGCGGCGCCGGCTGCTCCGCCGGGAGCGGCGGTGGTGGTGGCGGTGGGGTGGGCGCCGGCTTCAGCGCGGGCGGCGCGGTCGCGGTGGCGGCCGTGGCCGTCGCTGGCACGCCTGCCGTGGCCGTGGCTGCGGCGGGAGCGATACCGGCACCGGCGGTGGCGGTGGCAGGCGACGCCGCGGTCCGATTGACCGGGGCGGCTGCCGGATGGGCCCCGCAGCCCAGGTTGGCGAGGGCCAGGATCGTCAGGGCGCCGGCAATCGCGATCCTACCCGACAGTGCGGCCCACTCCCCGCGCAGCGACCATGCATGGTGGATTCGCCGCGCCGCTTGCGTTTACCTCATGCCGTGGCCCGGCCATTGGCCACGACCTGCGCCGTGTCGAACGGAGACATGCCCGCCGTTTGTGGCGTGCCCCCTGCAGGCGGGGGGACCGCTCCCTTCCGGGCGTACCGGACGCCTCCGAGCGTGGCCGGCGGGTGGACCTGCTGCGAGCGGACCGCGTCGGCCCAGTCGCCCGGCGGCACTCTCCGCGGGCCGGGCGGGCGGTGTCCGGGGGCAGGGTACCCCTCCGTGCCGCCGCAGTCAGGATTCGGGCCGCGAGAATTGCCGGTCCGGAAGGTAGAGGTAGATCCACGCGACCAGGGGCACCGCGCCGACCAGCGCGAAGCCGAAGGTCGGCACCAGCACGGCCAGCATGGGGGGGTCGTTCAGGGCCTGGGCGACGGTGATCACCGGTCGGAAGAGGTAGGGCAGGTGGCTGATGCCAAAGGCGGCCAGACCGGCCCCGTAGGCGATCAGGATGGTGACGAAGGGCCGGCGGCGCGGCCTGGCGACGGTCAGCAACCAGACGGAGACCGCCAGTGCCACCAGCGCGAGGAGCGCGAGTGGCGCGAGCCAGGGCGAGGGCTGAATGAGGCCGCTGCGCGCCAGAAGCCAGGTTGCGGCTGCCCCGCCGCCAGCGCTGATGGCCAGCCCGGTGAGAGCCCAGCGCCGGAAGCAGGCTGCGGCGGCGGGCTCGCCGCGCGAGACGGCGAAGCCCAGGAGCAGGGAGCCGCCCAAGGCCAATTCCCCCGCCAGGGCGGCGACCACCAGGGCCCACGTGAGGGGAGAGGCCAGGAGCCGTCCTCCGTCCAGCTGGAGCAGACCCGCCGCGCGCTTCATGCCGATGCCTTCGGACACGACCAGGAAGGCCATCAGCGGGGCGGGTACCAGCCACCCGGCGATGCCATGGACGGCTGCCAAGACGCGATGCGACGCGGGGAAGGCCTCCCGCAGGCCGAACGCCATATACCGCACCACGAGGAACAGCAGGCCGGTGGCGACCGGCAGCAGCAGCACGTCTCCGAACTCCCCGGTGGCGCCCGGGAACAGTGAGACCAGCGCCAGGGTGAAGATGATGAGAAAGACGTTGGTGACCTCCCAGACCGGGGCGATCACCTCCTCGGCGATGCGGGCGGCCGCAGCGTTGCGGCGGAGAAAGGCGGCCAGCCCGAGCAGGCCGGCACCGAAGTCGACCCCCGCCGTGACGGTGTAGAGGGCAAAGAGCCCACCCGTGATCACCAGGGCATACCCCTGGATTCCGCTCATCGTTGCCACCAGCCCCACCGCCCCGGCGCCAGGGGCTGGCTTTGGGGCGATCCGGCCCGCGCATCGGTGTAGACCTCGGCCATCTCGTCCGACGCGGGGTCGATGCGCAGACGATGGCGGCGAAAGGTGGCGCGCAGCGCCACGATGGTCACCACGACCAGGGCAACATAAAGCGGCAGATACACGGCGCCGACCAGAGGAAGGCCGGGGGCTGTCGTCACGCCCTGCCGGTCGGCCATGAGCCCATAGATGAGCCAGGGCTGCCTGCCCTCCTCTGCCGCGATCCACCCCAACTCGATGGCCAGCATGGCCAGCGGGCCGGACAGAGCTAGCAGCCAGAGCCGCAATCGGCCGGGCCGGTGGCTGCCGCCCTGTCGCCAGAGGGGAATTGCGTACCAGAACAGGGCACCGACCAGGTAGAAACCAATGCCGACCATGGCGTCGAAGAGGTCGTGAACGACCAGCGGCGGCCATGTGCTGCGCGGGAAGGCGTGCAGACCGAGAATGGTCGCGTGGAAGCGGCCGGTGGCGAGGTAACTGAGCAAGCCGGGCAGCGGCAGGCGCAGGCCGCCGACCATCTGCCCCGAGCGGGCGGAGAACCAGCCAAAGAGCACCTCGGGCGCGGCGCGGGTCGTCTGGAGCAGACCCTCCAACGCGGCCAGCTTCTCCGGCTGGTGCAGCGCCAGAAACTTGCCGGCCTGGTCGCCGGTGTAGATCGCCGCCAGCGCCAACGGCGCGGTCACCGAAACCGCCAGGGATGCGGCCTTGCGAAAGTATGCGTGGCGGGCTCCGCGCAGCAGCGACACCGCGGCCGTCGCCGCCAGGATGGCGCCCGTGGTCAGGTAGGCCGTGACCAGGACGTGGGCCGTCTCGGTTGGGGTCGCCAGGTTGAAGAGGGCCGCCCACGGGTGCACGTCGGCCGGTCGGCCCGCTCGCAGGACAAACCCAGCCGGGGCATTCATGAATGCGTTCATGGTGGTGATCAGATACCCGGAGGCACCGGCGCCGACGGTCACCGGGACCCAGAGCGCAATCTGCTTGCCGCGGGACAGATGCGCGCCACCGTAAAGGTATAGGGCGAGAAAGGCCGCCTCGACGAGGAAGGCAAAGCCTTCCAGGACCAGCGGCAGGATGATCACCCGTCCGGCGACGGCCATGAAGCGAGGCCAGAACAGATAGAGGTCGAGGCCGATCAGCGTTCCCGAAGCGGCGCCGGTGACGACCAGGATCACCAGGGCCCGAATCCAGCGCCTGGCCAGCAGCGCCAGGTCGGGATCGTCACGCCGGGCCGCCAGCACCATGGCGATGAGGATGAAAAGCGGCATGCCGACGCCCAAGGTCGCAAAGATGATGTGAAAACCCAGGGTGGTCCCCGTCAGGACCCGTGCCCAGGCCAGATTGCGCGCCACCATCCGGCCCGCCTCCACCCCCGCCCGCCACCACCTGGCTGCTGCACCTGCGCCGGTCGCGCCCAAGGCACACCGCCCAGCCGTGTTCAACCCGATCGTGTGGGCCGGTGCTGCGCCTTGCATCCACCGCCGGAGCGGCCCATCGCCGCACGGTTCCTCGATTCCGCAGCGCCGTCCGCCGGAGCGCCAAGCGCGGTGGCTATCTCGGCCGTCCGGCCAGGGTCGGACCCGGCGTCATCTTCCTCTGGCGCGGCCTCCGCCTCCCGCGGGTTGCCGTGGCGGGTCGCTGTCCGACTGTGGACATCGTCGAGCTCCAGTCGAGGCAATCTTCGATCGCGGCCCCACCGTCAGGTGCCGCCCTCCATCACGACGGCGCCCGTCGCGCCTGGTCATGACCGGGGGAGGATCAGCCTTGCCCCGAACGCAGTTTCCCCCCCGGCAAGGGCCCTCGGCGCATCAGCGGCTGCCCCCACAACACAACCCCGCCGTGTCCCTCATACGTCCGGCCCGCGCCCACGATGGCGATCCTCGGGTCGGCGTGAGCAATCCGTCGCATCCGCACATGCGGGCTGTCGCTTCTTGCTCTGGCCGACCATATCCTCGCGCACGCGGCCAACAAGTCGAAGCCGGCCAGCAACGAAGAACGAAGAGTGAAGGAAGAGTGAAGACGGAAGGAAGTCGGCGGACGGCGGGCGGAGGCGCCGCCCGGGCCCGTCCCGGTCGGCGCGCGATCATGGCTGCCGCGCGGAGGTCGCCGGTTGCCCAGGTCACTGGCGCCTTTGCGGACCCGGACCGGCCGGATCCCTCCCGTGGCCGGCAGTGAGCCCACGCCGCCGGTGATCCCAGGGTGCGTATCAGGCCGGCCGCGGCGCCAACCCGTCGACTGAGGTGGCTGGTATGGGCTCGGATCCTGCGGAGGGTGCGGCGACGGGCACCGCGGCCTGCTCGCGCGCGAAGAACGAGCCGATGTCCGAGAGCGCAGTCATCAGCGGGGCCGGGAAGATCACGGTGGAGTTCTTGTCCACGGCGATCTCGACGAGCGTCTGCAGGGTCCGCAGCTGCAGGGTGACCGGGTGGGCCTCCATGATGCTGGCGGCTTGGCTCAGCGAGTCCACCGCCAGGAGTTCGCCCTCGGCGGCGATGACCTTGGCCCGCTTCTCACGTTCCGCCTCGGCCTGACGCGCCATGGCACGCTTCATGGTTTCCGGCAGCTGGATGTCTTTGAGCTCGACCAGGCTGACGAGGATGCCCCACTGCTTGGTCAGGGGGTCCAGGATCGACCGGATGTCCGCGTTGATCTTGTCCGTCTCGGCCAGGATCTGGTCGAGGTAATGCTGCCCGACCACCTTGCGCAGCGTGGTCTGGGCGATCTGGTTGATGGCCGAAATAACGTTCTCGATGGAGACCACCGAGTCGATGGGATTCTCCACCCGGTAGTAGGCGACGGCCGAGACGTCCACGCTCACGTTGTCTTTGGTGATGATGCCCTGGGACTGGATCGGCATCGTCATCGTGCGCAGGGACACCCTGCGCAGCGAGTCGGCGAACGGCACGATCAGCCGGAGGCCCGGCTCCTTCACGCCGATGACCCGGCCCAGGCGAAAGTGGACGCCGCGGTCGTACTGCTGCACGATCCGGACCGAGAGCATCAGGAGGATGACGACGACAACAAGGGCAACCACGATGACTGTCAAGCGATCGTCTCCTCACCCTGGATTCGTCCGCGGCGGGCGTCTGGGAGGCGCGCGGGTCCTTCGGTGCGGGGCGCGAGCGCGGGGACGCGCGGGCCATCGCCGTGCGTGCGAACCTCAGGGGGAAGGCCGCCGGAATGACAGTGGTGGCGATCCACCCGGCACCGGCGGAGTGCGGACGGACGTCCACACCCCGCCGATGCGCTCGCGGCCGCTACTTCGTCGTCGACGGGTGACTGGCGTGGGCCTTCGCGGCCTCGACGCCGTGATGCTGGGCGGCCGAACCGTGCCCGTAGGCGTGGTAGGCGGCCTCGGCGGCTGCCGCGTGGTCGCCGGCGGCGTTGAGCCGGGCGGCTTCCTCGTGATGCTTGGCAGCCTCCCGGTGGTGCTCCGCCGCCTGCGCGTGGTGCTCGATGGCCGGGTGCTTGGTCGCTTCCCGAACCGTGGCCATAGTGCTCGCACCCCCTTTGCGGGTCAGCGGTGGAGTCCGATCGTGCCTCCCTGGGCCACCCTGCTGGTGGCTGCAAAAGCACCTCCCCAAGCGTAGCAACGGGATGCCTCGGGGCGGTAAACGTCGGCTCCGCGTCTGTTGGCTTTCGCGTGACTGCTGATTCCAAGGCCGTGGCGCGACGGTGGCATCTCCGTTCCGGAGCCTGGCCCGCGCCAGGTTCACTGCCGGCAGCCTGGGGCTGTGGAGACCACCGGTGCCCCCGACTCCAGGTCTCGCAGGCGGAGGTGGTGCTGGCTGCGGCGATCGGGCCTGCCAGCCCGACGGGCTCATGGAGTGGCGGTCCGTTGGGTGTAGACGACCAGGTGGTGGTTGTAGGCGCCGTGGACATACACGCCGGCGCAGGTGATCAGCGTCAGGTG
>JAJYVM010000225.1 GCA_021792015.1 Bacillota bacterium
CCAGGGCTGCTGGGCGGCATCGCCGGCAGGCCGGCCCGGGCGTGCCGCACATGGCGGGCTGGCGGCTGACGGTGTGGACCTCGGGAGCCCGTCGGCTCGCGGCGGCCACGGCGCGGGTCTGGCAGGTCTCGCCACGGCTCCGGCCGAATCAGAACCCCCGTCGCGACGGGGCGGAGGGTCGGCCGTGCATCTGCAGCGCCTGGAGGTCCAGGGGTTCAAGTCCTTCGCCGACCGCGCCGCGGTCGAGTTCGGCTCCGGCATCACAGCCATCGTCGGCCCGAATGGGGCGGGCAAGAGCAACCTCAGCGAGGCCATCCGCTGGGTGCTCGGTGAGAGCAGCGCCCGCTCGCTGCGCGGCGAGCGGATGGAGGATGTGATCTTCGGCGGCACGCCCGCGCGCCGCCCGCTGCCCCTGGCCGATGTCTCCGTCTCCCTGGACAACGCCGACCAGTCGTTGCCCATCGGCTTCGGCGAGGTCACGCTCACGCGGCGGGTCGACCGCGCCGGCGGCGGCGAGTACCTCCTCAACCGCTCGCCCTGCCGCCAGCGCGACTTCATTGACCTGCTGCACGGGACCGGCCTGGGGCGGCACCCCTTCGCCTTTGTCAGCCAGGGCCAGGCCGACGAGCTGCTCGCGGCCCGGCCCGAGGAGCTGCGGGCCGTGATCGAGGAGGCGGCCGGGGTGACCCGGTACCGCGCGCGCCGGGCTGACGCCGAGCGCCGCCTGGCCGCCGCGGCCGTGGCCATGGCCCGCCTGGGGGACATCCTGGCCGAGCGCGAGCGCCACCTGCCGGTGCTGGCGGCTGAGGCCGAGCGGGCCCAGCGCCACCGGGCCCTGGTGGACGAGCTGAAGCGGATCGAGCTGGCCGTGTGGGCCCGCGAGCTTGGCCAGCTGCAGGAGCGGCGCCGTGCGAGCGACGAGGCGGCCGCGCGGGCGGCTGCCGCCGTGGCCGCCGCCGGAGCCGAGCTGACCGCGGCGCAGGAACGGCTGGATGAAGCCCTGGCGGCGCAGGCGGAGCGGCAGTCGGCCTGGGAGCGGCAGCGCGAGGGCGAGCGGGCCGCCGCGGCCGAGATCCTGCGCATCCGGCAGGACGGGCGCCTGGCGGCGGCGCTGGCCGAGCGTCTGGTGGCCGAGCGGCAAAGGCTGCTCGCACAGGCCGACGGGGCGCGCAGCCGCCTGGCGGGCTGGCACGCGGAGGCGGCCGAGCGGGCAGGCCGGCGCGAGCAGTTGGCGCGGGCCCACGAGCAGAGCCTGGAGCAGTTGGGTGTGGCGGAGGCCGGTGCCGCCGCGGCGGCGCAGGCTCGGGCCGAGGCCGGAGCCCGCCTGGCGGCCCTGGAGGCTGATCTGACCAGCGTCCGCCGTGAGCGGGAGCGCCGCATGGCCGCCCCTGGCCCGGCGGAGCGTGACGCGGCGCTGGCGGCGGCGGAGCGTGCGGAGGCCGAGGCGGCCGCGGCCGGCGAGGAATCGGCCCGGACAGGGCTGCAGGCCAAGGCGGCGCGGGAGGCCCGCACCGCGGCGGAGACGGCGGCCTCGGAGGCGCGGGGTGCGGGCGGCCGGCTCCGGAACCAGCTCGGCGAGGCGCGCGAGCGCCTCACCGCATTGCGCAGCCGGGCCCAGGCCCTGCGCGAGATGCTCCGGCACGGCGCCGGGCTGGCGCAGGGGCCGCGGGCGGTTGTGGCCGGCAAGGCGGAAGGCGACCCCGCCTTCGTGGGGGTCCTCGGGGCGCTGGTCCAGCTGCTGCAGGTGCCGCCGGAGCTGGCCGTGGCCATCGATGCCGCGCTTGGGGGCTCGGCCCAGGACCTGGTCGCCCTGACGGCGGCGGACGCCGAGACGGCGATCACGGCCCTGAAGGAGCGCCGGGCCGGGCGGGCGACCTTCCTGCCCCTGGACGCCCTGGCGCAAGCCCCGCTGCCGGCGGCGACCCGCGACCTCGCGCACCAGCCGGGGGCCCTGGGCTGGGCGGCGGACCTGGTGGACTGCGAGGAGCGCGTGCGCCCGGCGCGGGACCACGCCCTGGGCCGCGTGCTGGTGGCGCGGGACCTGGCGGCAGCCCGGGCCCTGGCCAGGCGCAGCGGCTTCCGGGTGCGCGTCGTCACGGTCGAGGGCGACGTGGTGCACGCGGGCGGGGCCATGACCGGTGGTTTTCTGGGGGGCGAGCGCCGCGGCGGCGCCCTGGGCCAGGAGGCGGAGGCGGCGCGCCTGGAGGCGGAGGCCAGGGCCCAGGAAGCCGCGGTGGCCGCGGCCGAGCGCGGGCTGCGGGACTCCGGGCGCCGGGCGGAGGCGGCGGAGGCGGCGCTGCGCAAGGCAAGCAAGGATGCGGCGGCGGGGGAGGCCAGGTTCGCGGCGGCCCTGGCCCTCATGCGGCGTGCCGAAGCGGAGAGCAAGCGTGCCCGGTCAGCCGCCGACGACCTCAGCCGGCGCGAGCTGCGCGACGAGACGGCCATCGCGGAGCTTGGCGAGCGCGAGGCGGCGCTGCTGAAGGATGTGGCCGCGGCGCGCGAGGCGGAGCAGGGGGCCGCGCGCGCCGACATCCAGGCGCAGGCCGGCCGGGAGCGCGCGGTGAACCGGCGCGACGCCGTGCGCGCGCAGTTGGCCGACGCGGAGGCCTGGGAGGCACGCCTGCAGGGGGAGCGGCGGCGGCTGGAGGAGACGCTGGCCGGCCTGGAGGCCGAGGCCGAGCGGCTGGCGGCCGAGGGGTCAAGCCGCACCGCGGAGGCCGAGCGTCACGCCCGGCACGCCGAGGAGCTGGACGCGGCAGCGGCCGCGGCCCGCGGCGAGAGCGCGGCACGGGAGCAGGCGTTGGCGGCGGCGCGGGAGGCGGCGGCTGCCGCTGCGGCGGAGCGGTCGCGGGCGGAGGGGCGCCGCGGGGAGGCGGAGCAGGCCCTGCGCCTGGCCGAGGTGGACGCTGCCCGCCAGGAGGCGGCCGTCGGCGCGCTGGGCGAGCGCCTGGCCCAGGCGTACGGGATGACGCTGGATGACCTCGGCAGCATCGCGCCGGCCGAACGCCCCGCCAGTGCGCGGGAGGCGGCGGCGGCGATCCGCGCCCAGTTGGCGGAGCTCGGCGAGGTCAATCTGGGCGCCGTGTCCCTGCACCAGGCGGAGAAGGAGCGGGCCGCGGCCCTGGCGGCGCAGCTCGCCGACCTCGATGCGGCCGCCGCGACCTGCCGGCGCTGGTCGGAGCAGGTCGGGGCGCGCATGCAGACGGCATACGCGGATACGCTTACCGCGGTGCGGCGCGAGCTCGGCGACGTGTTCGCCCGCCTGTTCGGCGGCGGGCGGGCCGACCTGGCCGAGGTGGCCGGGGGGCTGGAGCTGCTGGCGCAGCCGCCGGGCAAGCGCGCCGGCCCCCTGTCGCTGCTGTCGGGCGGCGAGCGGGCACTGGTTGGGGTGGCGCTGCTCTTTGCCCTGCTGCGGCTGCGGCCGGCCTCGTTCTGCGTGCTGGACGAGGTCGAGGCCGCCCTCGACGATGCGAACGTGGCCCGCTTTGCCCAGTTCCTGCGCGAGTGGTCCGGCGCGGGCACGCAGTTCATCGTGGTGACCCACCAGCGGGCCACGATGGAGGCGGCGGACCGCCTGGTGGGCGTGACGCTGGCCGACGGCGGCACCTCGCGGCTGGTGTCGGTGCGGCTGGCGGAGGCCGCGGCCGCGGCGTCGTAGGCGTCCGCGGCGGTACCGGGGTTCGGGCCGGTGGGCGGGCGGCGCCCGCCGGGGGCGGATCAGGCGCCGGACGTGCCCGGATGCAAGCGGCGGCTGGGGCGCCTCGGCCGGCACACGTGTGAGGGAGGGCCCGCATGAGCGCCTGGCTCGAGCGGCTCAAGAGCGGCCTGCAGAAGACGCGCCAGGGTCTGTCGGACCGCATCGGCGCCGCCCTGCTCGGCCGGCAGGTCGTGGACGAGGGGCTCTTCGCCGAGCTGGAGGAGGCCCTGGTCGGCGCCGACATGGGCATGGCCGTCGCCGAGCGCCTCATCGCCAGCCTGCGGCAGCGCGTGCGTGAGGAGCGGGCCGGTCCCGACGACGTGCCGCGCCTGTTGCGAGCGGAGCTGGCGGAAGCCCTGGCCCCGATCGCCGGGCGCCTGGACCTGGTCGTGCCCGGACCGACCGTCGTGCTCTTTGTGGGCGTGAACGGCGTGGGCAAGACCACGACGGTGGCCAAGGTGGCCCACCAGCTCCAGGGCGAGGGCAGGCGGGTGCTCCTGGCCGCGGCGGACACCTTCCGCGCCGCCGCCGTGGAGCAGCTGACCGTGTGGGCCGACCGCCTGGGCGTCGACATCGTGCACCACGGCGCGGACGCCGACCCGGGGGCCGTGGTGTTCGACGCGATCGCCGCCGGCAAGGCGCGCGGGGTGGACGCCGTCCTCTGCGACACGGCCGGGCGGCTGCACACCAAGGCCAACCTCATGGAGGAGCTGCGAAAGGTGGCGCGGGTGGCCGGCAGGGCCCTGCCCGGCGCGCCGCACGCCACGCTCCTGGTCATCGACGCCACGACGGGCCAGAATGCCCTGCAGCAGGCGCGAATCTTCGCCGAGGCGGTGCCCCTGACGGGTCTGGTCGTCACCAAGCTCGACGGGACGGCGCGGGGCGGCGTCGTGCTGGCCGTGGCGGAGGCCATGCACCTGCCGGTGCTCTTCATCGGGGTGGGGGAGGGTGCCGACGACCTGCGCCCCTTCGACCCAACCGCCTATGCCGACGCCATCCTGCCGGGGTGAGCGCGCACGGCCGCGAGGCCGCCTCCCCGCCCTCAGCCGTCGCGACCGGGCGCCGGCCACGCCGTTTCGCCTGTGCGCACCGCGACCAGCGCAAGGGCCCCGAGCTGACCTGCCCGCAGCGACCTCGGGAATCCATGAGATCACGCCCCTCGCGATCTCGGCGGCCTCGGACGCGGGCAGCAGGTACACGCTGGGCCCCCTTGCCACGACCGTTCGCCGGCAGGGCGGCCCGGCTGAGGGCCGTCAGAGGCCGAGACCCAGGAGCACAAGCCCGACGGCGCCCGCCACCCAGCAGTAGATGGCGAAGGGACGCAGGGCCTGCACCTCGCGCTGCTTGAAGTAGCGCATGAGGATGGCCGTGCTGGCCACGGCCGCCAAGCCGGCGACCACGCCGCCCAGGGCCGCCGTCGAGAGGACGCCTGGGCCGCCATGGGCGTGCAGCAGCTTCGGCACCTCCAGCAGCCCGGCGCCGCCGATGACGGGCGTGGCCAGCAGGAAGGCGAAGCGCGCGGCCTCGTCCTCGCGCAGGCCCTGGCGCAACCCGGCCACCAGCGAGACGCCGGAGCGCGAGATGCCGGGGATGAGGGCCGTGGCCTGCCAGATGCCGACCCAGAAGGCCTGGCTGGCCCGCAGCTCGCCCAGGGCCTTGCCGGCGCCGGCCTGCGCCCGCCTGCGGTCGCCAAGGAACAGCATGACGCCGTTCACCAGCAGGAAGACGCCGGCGACCGCCGGCGTGGCGAAGAGGTGGCTCAGCGCCTTATTGAGCACGAGGCCGATGATGCCGGCCGGCACGGTGCCGACGATCAGCAGCCAGAGGATGCGGAGGTGGCGGAACGCCTCGATCCAGTCGGCGAGGAAGTACAGGAGCAGGCCGAGGGCCGTTCCCAGGTGCAGAACGACCAGGAACGGCAAAAAGGCGGGCGATGCCTGGTTGAGGGTCCAGTGCAGCAGCGACGGCAGAAGCACCCCATGACCCACGCTGCTGACCGGGAACAGCTCGGTCGCCCCCTGCAGCAGTCCCAGGATGACCGCCTGCGCATGTGTCGGCATACCTCGACTCCCCTCGTCGATCTTTGCGCGGATCTTTGCGCGAAATGGCCAAGCCGATGGTAGGCTAGCCCTCGCGCCAAGTCACGTTAAAGTCGTGCTGAGGGAGAGGTTGCCCGCCTTGCGCGCCGGCCGCCGCCCGTGTACCATGAAGGCCTGTCAAGTATGGACGCTTTACAGATCGAGCGGCGCGCGACCCTGGCCCTGCTGCTGGACTTCTACGGGCCCCTGCTGACGGAGCGCCAGCGCGACGTGCTGGCGCTGCACATCGAGCAGGATCTTTCCTACGGGGAGATCAGCGGCCAGCTGGGGATCAGCCGCCAGGGCGTGCACGACCTCGTGCGCCGGGGCGCCGAGGCGTTGGAGGACTACGAGCGCCGCCTGGGGCTGGCGGCCCGCTTTGAGCGCCAGCGGCGCGCCCTGGCGGAGGTCCGCCGCCTGCTGCGCGAGTTCGACGTCTGAATGCGCCGCGGATGGCCGGCGCCAGCGATTGCGTCGCGGATGGCCGGCGCCGTGCGCGATGAACGCCTCTTCCGGGGAGGGCGCCGATGTTCGAGAGCCTCGCCGAGCGGCTGGATTCGGTCTGGAAGCGCCTGCGCGGCCGCGGCGCCCTCTCCGAGCGCGACGTCGACGAGGCGCTGCGCGAGGTGCGCCTTGCCCTTCTTGAGGCCGACGTCAACTTCCGCGTCGTGCGCGACTTCCTCGCCAAGGTGCGCGAGCGCGCCATCGGCGATGACGTCAGGCGCAGCC
>JAJYVM010000226.1 GCA_021792015.1 Bacillota bacterium
GCCCAAGGGCAACATGGTGGCGGAGGCGGCCGGGGTGCTCGGCTCGATCTGGATCGCCGGGGCGCAGCTGCACGAGCGCATCCTGTCGCCCGTCTGGGGCACGCCGACCCCGGAGACGGCGCACCTGCTGCCGAAGACCCCGTCGCTCTCCGTGACGGGCGAGGTGGGCGCCCGCCTGAAGGAGCGCCTGCCGGCCCGCGCCCGCATGACCACGAGGGTCTACCGCGGCTGGAACCAGCTGCCCTGCCTGACGGCGGAGCTCGATGCCCCCCAGGGCGACGGCACCTTCATCATGTTCAGCGGCCACGTCGACTCCTGGTACCACGGCGCCATGGACAACGGCACGGCCAACGCCACGATGCTGGAGGTCGCCCGCATCATGGCCGAGCGCCGCGCCGAGCTGCGCCGCGGCCTGCGCGTCTGCTTCTGGTCCGGCCACTCCCACGGCCGCTACTCCGGCTCGACCTGGTACGCGGACAACTTCTGGGAGGACCTGCACGACCACTGCGCGGCCCACGTGAACGTGGACTCGGTGGGCGGCCAGGGCGCCAGCCTGCTGAGCGAGGGCAACAGCATGGCCGAGATCCGCGCCTACGCCGACGCCATCATCGCCGAGCAGACCGGCCAGCACCTGGCGTACCGGCGCTACGGCCGCTCCGGCGACCAGTCCTTCTGGGGCCACGGCATCCCGTCGCTCTTCATGTCGCTCTCCGAGCAGCCGGCCGAGAACGCGGACCCGGTGCTGGCGGCCCTGCACCACCAGATCAGCGGCGGCGTGGGGCACAGCGGCGGCCTCGGCTGGTGGTGGCACACGCCGGAGGACCTGCCCGACAAGATCGACCCAGCGTTTTTGCGCCGCGACGCGGCCATCTACGCGTTGACGCTGCACGGGCTGCTGAGCGCGGAGCGCCTGCCCCTGGACTATGGGGCGGTGGCGGCGGAGTTGGAGGCGGCGATGCGGCGCATCGCCGCACACTTTGACATGTCGGCGGCCTTTGCCGCGTTGGCGGGGTTCCGGCAGGCCCTCGCCCGGCTGCCGCAGCTGCCGGCGGCGGCCCACAACCGCGCCCTGATGGGGGTCGGGCGGGCCCTGATCCCCGTGAATTACGCGCGATCGGGCCTGTTCGACCACGACCTGGCCGTGCCGACCACGGTGCTGCCGGGGCTCGCGGCGGCGGCCGAGCTGCCGCGCCTGGAGGGGGACATGGCGGAGTTCACGCGCACGCGCCTCGTGCGGGAGCGCAACCGCCTGGTGCACGCGCTGCGCGAGGCGGCGGCGGCCATCACGGGGGCGGCGTGACCTACGGTGCCCTGAGCGCGCGCAGGGCCTTGGCGTAATCGCCCTTGGGGATGATGGCTGTGACGACGGTGGCGGCGGTATCGTACACCACCGCCAGGGCCAGCAGGATCCCCGCGCCCGGGACGCCCAGACGCAGCGCCAGGACGGCGGCGAGGATGGAGAAGACCGTCGTCGCGCTCTCGCCGGCGGCGAAGTAGGCCGCCAGCGCCCAGCGGCCGGCCCGGGCGCGGCTCCGCCGGGTCGAGGCGGCCGTGAACATCGGCAGGACGGACATCAGCTGCCGGATGCCCGGCGGGTAGCTCTCCGGGTGGTCGGTCCCGCGCAGGCCGAAGCAGGCGAAGCGCAGCCCGACCAGGCGGCCGACGGCCCAGTGCGCCAGCGCATGGGTGCAGAGGTAGATCAGCATGAACCCGGCCAGCATCAGGACCACGGCGAGCGGGGGCTGGCGGCGGACGGCGCCGGCGGCGGCGATCAGGCCGGCGCCCGCGGCGGTGCCGGTCAGCTGCACGGCCACACCCGCAGCCTCCGAGAGGCGGAGCCAGAAGCGTGGGGAGCCTGGGCCCGCCGTCAATGCGCCAGGCCCCGGCGCAGGGCGGGGACGCCGACCACCAGGCCGACGGCGGCCGCCACGGCCAGCCAGAGCATGTCCGTGCCGGTGCCGGCCGTGCTGCCGTAGAGCAGGGTCTGGCGGAGGGCGCTCACGGCGTAGGTGTTGGGGATCACGCGGGCGACGGCCCGCAGCCAGGCCGGCAGGTAGGCCAGGGCGACCACGCCGCCCGACAGGAAGAACAGGTAGAACGAGGCGTTGATGGCCACGGGGTTCATGCGGTCGCCCGAGCGCAGGGCCGCCGCCAGCGCCACGCCGATGCCGGCCCCGAAGCTCGCCAGCAGCGTCATGGCGGCCAGGGCGATCAGCCCCTGAGTCAGGGTGGGGGTGGGCAGCAGCCCGAAGGCCACCGTCAGCCCCGTGACCACGACGCCGGCGAGGTCGGCGGCCACCACGCCGGCCACCACCTTGCCCGCGATGAGGCGCAGCGCCGGCACGGGGGAGATCAGCAGCTCCTTGACGGAGCCCGTCTCCCACTCCTTGACGGCGGCGAGGCCGGCGTTGATCAGGCCGGCCTGCAGCATGAGCATCGCCAGCATGCCGACCATCTCGAAGGCGACCAGGCCCGCGTCGTGCGGGTGCACGTCCTGCTCGCGGATGGCGATGCCGATGGGGTCGGCTCCGGCGGCGCCGGTCGCCAGGAACGACGTCACCACGTCGGGCAGGGCGCGGCGCAGGTCGTCGGTCGAATCGGCGTTGAAGTTGCGCACCGCCCAGGTCAGGCTGGGCCGCCGGCCGGCGGCGAGGTCGGCGGAGAAGCCGGGCGGGATGGTCAGGATGGCGGCCACCTGCAGGTTGGCGTAGGCGGCCTGGGCATCCGCCGGGCTCAGCAGCTGCGTCCGGAAGCCGTTGTACGCCTCGGCCGTCCGCACGAGGGTCGCGGCCGCGGCGCCGCGCGGGTCCTCGTTGACGATGGCCACGGGGTAGCTCGTGACGGCCACCGCCTGCAGGGCGAGCACCAGCAGCAGCGCCAGCGGCGGGAGCAGCGTCACCGCCATGACTGCCGGGCTGCGGACCCAGATGGCCAGGTCCTTCTTGATCAGGGCCCACATGGCCGCCACCCCTCCGTCGACTCCGTGTGCGCGGGCGGACGGGCGCTTACCCGTGACTCCGCGTGCGCGCGGGCGGGCCATTGCCATGGCCGCGATCAGAAGCGCCACGGAGCGCGACTCCGCGTGCGCGCGGGCGGACGGGCGCCCATCCGCCTCAGTGGGCGACGGTCGCCCGCCGGTAGAGCCACACGCTGGCCAGCAGGCCGAGCAGCGTCCACCCGGCCAGGATCGCCCACGAGGCGCCCACGGACGTGTCCAGGGTCCAGATCCCGTACGCGGCATGCTGGAACGCGGCGTTGGCGTACACGACGGGGAAGATGCGCGCCGCCCACGCCGCGGCCGGGGTGCCCCATGTGATGGCCCCGAAGGGACCGCTGATGAAAAAGAGCGGCAGCCCCACCCCGAAGGCCAGCGGGAACACCGTCTGGCGGCTGCGCAGGGCGCTGCCGATGCCGACGCCCAGGCAGGCGAACACGATCAGCACCAGGACCATCACGCCGGCATACTCCGCCCAGGCATGGGGGCGCACGCCAAGAAGGAGCAGGGCGACCAGGACCAGCAGCGCCCCGGCGAGCGCGCCGAGGAAGGCGGCCAGCAGCTTGCCGGCCACGACCGACCAGCCGGGGACAGGGGCGAGCAGCAGCTCCTTGATGGTGCCGCCCTCCCACTCGCGGGCGACGCCGAGCCCGCCCTGCAGCAGGCCGCCGATCAGAAGGGCCACGGTCTGGATGCTCACGGCGATGAAGCCGAGGAAGGTGGCGGTGGCCGGGTAGCTGTCCACCTCGCGCCACTGCAGGGGCAGGACGCCGCGGTAGAACTGGGTGACGGCCAGGGGCAGCGCGCGGCGGATGTCGTCGGCGAAGTCGGCGTTGAGGTTGTCGATGGTGACGGCGATGGTCGAGTGGGCCGCGCCGACGTTGCGCGGCAGGGCGATCGAGGCCACCGAGTTCTGGGAGGCGATGGCCCGCGCCGCCTGGGCGGCGGTGGCCACCGGCTGGACGTCGAAGGTGTACGAGTTCCGCAGGGCATGGACGAAGGCCGCCGTGGCCGGGCCGTGGCCGGCGGCGCGCACCGTGACCGGCACCACGCCGCCGCCCACGGCGAACAGGACGAACAGGATCAGGAAGTTGATCGGCACGGCGACGGTGACGATGGCCGCCACCGGCTGCGCCAGCAGCTGCGCGAGGTCGTTCCTGGCGATGGCCCAGGCGGCCCTCAATCCCGCAGCCCCCGGCCGGTCAGGCTCAGGAAGACCTCGTCCAGCGAGGGCTCGCGCAGGTTCAGGCGGCGCGGGGAGCCGCCCAGGCGGGCGACCTCGGCCAGGATGCGGGGGACCTCGGCGCCGGCGGCCAGGCTGACCCGCAGGCGCTCGCCGTCGGCGGCCACCTCGCGCACGGCCGGCAGGGCCTGCAGGGCCGCCACCAGGGCGGGGGCCGGGGCGGCCTCCAGCTCAAGCTCCAGCACGCTGCTGCCGAAGCGGGACTTCAGGGCGCCCGGCGTGTCCAGGGCGACCAGGCGGCCGTGGTCGATGATGGCCATGCGGTCGCAGAGCCGCTCCCCCTCCTCCAGGTAGTTGGTGGTGAGCAGCACGGTCCGCCCCTCCGACTTCATCTGCAGGATGTAGTCCCAGATGACGCGGCGGGCCTGCACGTCCACGCCCAGGGTCGGCTCGTCGAGGTAGACCAAAGCGGGCTGGTGCAGCAGCGCCCGGGCGATGGCCAGCCGCCGCTTCATGCCGCCCGAGAAGGTGCCGACCCGCGAGCGGGCGCGGTCGGTGAGCTGGGCCAGCTCCAGCATGGCGGCGATGCGCCCGGGCCGCTCCCGGGCCGGGATGCCGAACAGCTCCGCGTGAAAGCGCAAATTGCGCTCCGCGGTCAGCTCCTCGTAGAGCGCGGTCTCCTGCGGGACGACGCCGAGCAGGCGGCGGGCGGCCTGGGCCTGGCGCAGCGGGTCGACGCCCAGGATGGCGACGCTGCCGGCTGTCGGGGCGCTGAGGCCGCTGATCATGTTGACCGTGGTCGTCTTGCCGGAGCCGTTGGGGCCAAGCAGGCCGAAGATCTCGCCCCGCTCCACCCTGAAGTCGAGCCCGTCCACGGCGGTGAAGCCGCCAAAGCGCTTGACCAGGCCGCGCACCTCGATGGCGGGTGCCTCGCTCACCGCAGGCCGCCCCCCTTGCGCACGACGCCCCGCACGGCCGACACCAGGACGCGGTCCCACTCGGCGGGGCTCATCCGCGGCAGCACGCCGCGCTCGACCGACAGATGGACCTGGAACAGGAGCCCGAGCCACTGCAGCGCTATCGTGCGCGCGTCAACGCGCGCACGCAATTGCGGCTTCGCCTGGTCCAGCGCCCGCTCGAGGAAGGCGCGGCCCGCCCTCGGGATGGCGGCCACCTCCTCGGCCACCGCCGGCATGCGGGCCGACTCGCCGGCGCCGAAGAGGATGAGCTCGGGATGCGCCGCCATGTTGGCTGACATCATCCGCAGGCAGGCCAAGAGGCCAGCGGCGGCGCTGGCCGGGGTCGAGGCGTCGATGCCCGGGTCGCCGGCGGCCAGCTGCGCCGCAGGGCTGAAGCGGCGGACAGCGCGCAGGGCCAGGGTCGCCTTGTCGCCGAAGTGGCGGAAGATCGTGACCTCGTTGACCCCGGCCTCCTCGGCGATGGCGCGGGTGGTCGCCGCCTCCAGCCCGCCGCGGGCCGCCAGGCGGAGAAAGGCGGCGAGGATGCGGTCCTCGGTGGAGGGGCCGGTCGCGGCCGCTGCCACGGCGTGCTGCGCGTGAGCCATGGGCCCATGGTACGGCGTTCCCAGGAATGCATGCAAGTGCTTGCTGTCTTTCCGCCGGCAGGACAGGCCGCCTTCGGTGTCGCATGGCTGCGGCCAAGAGGGGCGAGATCGATGAACGCGCGCCGGACCGCGCTGCGGGCCGCGCTGAAAGCTGTGGGGGCGGAGGGCGCCGAGGTGTTCACGACGTGCCCCGCGAGCTGATCCAGGTGCAGGGGGACTGAGGGGCGCTTGGAAGCGCCCCTCTCGGCTACCCGATCGGCGCCAGCCCGGACTCGCGCACCAGGCCGTTGAAGGCCGCCAGGTCGGTGGCCACCACCTCGCGCAGGCGGGCCAGCTGCGTGTCCACGGCGGCCAGCAGCTCGGAGGCGACCGCCTCCTGCTGGGTCGTCGGGGCGGCGTCGGCCGCGCCGATGCGGGAGGCAAGGGCGGAGAGCTTGTGGTTCAGCTTCGGGGGCAGGTTCACGGTGTCTTCGGCGCGCAGCAGCCGGACCTGCAGCAGCTCCTCCTCGATGGGCGCAAGGCGCTCCTTCAGGGCCGCGGCGCCGCTTCCCAGCTCCGGCGAGCGGGACACCCAGTCGTCGACCTGGCGGCGCATGCGGCGGATCTGCTTGACGGCGGCATGTGTCGCCGAGAGGCCGTCGCGCAGGCGGATCAGGGTCGCGAACTGCCGGCGCACGTCGTCGTCGCTGACGCCCAGGCGCGGATCCATGCGGATC
>JAJYVM010000227.1 GCA_021792015.1 Bacillota bacterium
ACGCGGCTCATCCGCAAGCCGCGGGCGGAGCCGCAGCCCCAGCCCGACACCATCCCCGAGCTTGAGGTGGTCCGGGTCAAGCGCTTCGACCTGAAGCCGATCCCCGTCACGGAGGCCGCGCTTCAGATGGAGCTGCTGGGCCATGACTTCTTCGTCTTCCGCGACGCGGACGCCGGCGGCGCCGTGGCGGTGGTCTACCGGCGCCGGGACGGCCGGGTCGGGCTGATCGAGCCCGAGGCCTGAGGCGCAGGTCGTGGCCTGCGTGACGGCGTTCCTAATCGAGGGCGGGCACGCGGCCGGGCCTGCCGGTCGCACCATCCGACGCCTGCGCGTCCTGATGGGTGGGGGGCTCTGCCGCGTGGCGCAGCGCGCGGCGGCATGATGCCCTCGGCGGAGAGCCTCGAGTCCCTCGCCTGCCGACTCCGCGGGGTGTACGGCTGCCGGGTCGAGATGGAGGCGGGGCGGAGCGTCCCGGCGCGCGTGAACGTGACCGTCGACATCTCGCGCCGCACGGCCGTCGCCCGCGACCTGCAGTCGGCGTTTTACGCCGCGTTCGGCGTCATGGTGCCCCTGGACCGCATCGCCGTGACGAGCGTGCGCCGTCCCGCCGGGTCCGGCGCTCCCGCCGCGGGCGGCGTGCGGCTCGGAATTACCGCCATCCGGTCCGAGGAAGTAGCGGGGAGCGTGCGCGTCAGCGTCACCATCCGCCAACACGATCAGGAGGCGACCGGCGTGGCGGAGGCCGGCTCCTGGGCCGACAGGCTGCGCGCCGCCGCCGAGGCCGCCCTTGCGGCCGTGGCCGTCGCGCGCGGCTGGCCCGAGCCCGCCAGCCTGGAGGATGTCGCCGTGGTCCCCACGGGCAGCCACAGGGCCGTGCTGGTGCGCCTCCGGGTTGGCGGCGGCGAGGCCGGGCTCCGCCTCGGAGCCGCGCTGGTGCGCCGTGACGCCGCCGAGGCGGCCGTTCGCGCCGCCCTGGCCGCCGTGAACCGCTTCGAGCCGGAGGGCCGCTTCCCGCTCGGGTCCGAGCTCGGCCGGGCCGCCTGGCCGGAGGACTGACGGAGCCGTCCGCCGCTCTGCGCCGGATCCGTCCGCTGCGCCCCGCCGCTCCGGCTCTACCGCGGCAATCCCTGCCATCCCGCGGTTTGCCGCGCCTGCACGCCCGGTGCTACACTGATTCCGAACCGCACGCAGCCGCGGCTCTATTTGCGTCTGCCGCGGCACGTCGGCGAGGGTCCCCCGTTCAAGCGTCCAAGCGTGCGACGCGTCGATGCGGCCGGGCCCGCACGGGCCGCGGGGCACGCTGCCGTCGCCGCTGGCCGCGCTGGCCGACCGCCCATCGCGGAACGATGCGGGGCGGGGCCCTGCGGGGGCATCTTGAGGGGGAGCGTACCCATGCTCGAAATGCTGCGGCGCATGTTCAACGCCAACGAGCGCGACATCCGGCGCCTGACTGACCTGGCGCAGGAGGTCGCCGCGTTTGAGCCGGAGATCCAGGCCCTGTCCGATGCCGACCTCCAGGCCAAGACGCCGGCCTTCCGCGAGCGCCTGGCCAACGGCGAGCCGCTGGACGAGCTGCTGCCGGAGGCCTTCGCCGTCGTGCGCGAGGCCGCCCGCCGCGTCCTCGGCCAGCGCCCGTACGACGTCCAGATCATGGGCGCCGCCGTCCTCCACGAGGGTCGCGTCGCCGAGATGAAGACCGGCGAAGGCAAGACCCTGGTGGCGACCCTGCCAACGTATCTCAACGCGCTGCCGGGCGAGGGCGTGCACATCGTCACCGTCAACGACTACCTCGCCAAGCGCGACAGCGAGTGGATGGGCCAGGTCCACCGCTTCCTCGGCCTGCAGGTCGGCCTGATCGTCCACGGGCTGGATGCGGCGGCCCGCCAGCGCTCCTACCACTCGGATGTGACCTACGGCACGAACAACGAGTTCGGCTTCGACTACCTGCGCGACAACATGGTGATCTACGCCCACGACCTGGTGCAGCGGCCCCTGAACTTCGCCATCGTCGACGAGGTCGACTCGATCCTGATCGACGAGGCGCGCACGCCGCTGATCATCTCTGGCATGTCCGACAAGCCGACCGAGCTCTACTACAAGTTCGCGCGCCTGGTCGAGAACCTGAAGGCCGAGGACGACTACACCTTCGACGAGAAGCTGCACACGGTGGCGCCCACCGAGGAAGGCGTGGAGAAGGTCGAGCGCGCCCTGGGGATCGACAGCCTCTTCGCGCCCGAGAACATGGACCTGACCCACTACCTGGAGAACGCGCTCAAGGCCAAGGCGCTGATGCTCCTCGACCGCGACTACATCGTCAAGGACGGCGAGGTCATCATCGTCGACGAGTTCACCGGCCGCCTGATGTTCGGCCGGCGCTACTCGGACGGTCTCCACCAGGCCATCGAGGCCAAGGAGAACGTGAAGATCGCCCAGGACAGCCAGACCCTGGCGACGATCACCTTCCAGAACTACTTCCGCCTGTACAAGAAGCTGGCCGGCATGACGGGCACGGCCGCGACCGAAGAGGAAGAGCTGCAGAAGATCTACAAGCTCGACGTTGTCGTGATGCCGACGAACCTGCCGATGGTCCGCGCCGACCTGCCCGACGTCATCTACAAGACGGAGGCGGCCAAGTACCGCGCCGTGCTGCAGGACATCCGCGAGCGCCACGAGCGTGGCCAGCCGGTCCTGGTCGGCACGGTCTCGGTCGAGAAGAGCGAGCGCCTCTCGCGCCAACTGGAGCGCACGGGCGTCCGCCACCAGGTGCTGAACGCGAAGTTTCACGAGAAGGAAGCCGAGATCATCGCCCAGGCCGGCCGCAAGGGCGCGGTCACCATCGCCACGAACATGGCCGGCCGCGGTACGGACATCGTCCTGGGCGGCAACCCCGAGCACCTCGCCAAGGAGCGGCTGCGCCAGGAGGGCGTGGAGCCAGAGGCCATCGCCGCCGCGGCGGAGAACGGCCCGATCGCGGAGGAGCTCGAGCCCGTTCGCGCGCGCTTCCGCGCGCTGATCGCCGAGTTCAGAAAGCAGACGGATGCCGAGCACGACGAGGTCATCCAGGCCGGAGGCCTCCACATCATCGGCACCGAGCGCCATGAGAGCCGGCGCATCGACAACCAGCTGCGCGGCCGCGCCGGCCGCCAGGGCGACCCCGGCTCCTCGCGCTTCTACCTCGCCCTGGACGACGACCTGATGCGCCTGTTCGGCTCGGACAACATCCGCGGCATCCTGGACCGCCTGGGCGTCGAGGAGGACGAGCCGATCGAGCACCCCCTGATCACGCGGGCGATCGAGACGGCGCAGCGCAAGGTCGAGTCCCGCAACTTCGACATCAGAAAGCGCGTGCTCGATTACGACGACGTGATGAACCAGCAGCGCGAGGTCATCTACCGCCAGCGGCGCGAGGTGCTGGCCCACGAGGACCTGCGCCCGGTCATCGCCGAGATGGTCGACAAGGTGATCGGCGCCCTGGTGGACGACCACTGCCCGGGCAGCGAGGACGACCCCGAGGCCTGGGACATCGACGGGCTGCACGAGGCCGCCATCGCCAGCTTCGGCGCCGCCCCCGAGCTCGAGGAGATGAAGGGGTGCGGGCGCGACGCGCTGGCGTCCATGATCGCCGAGGCCGCGCAGGAGTCGTACGCGCGCAAGGAGGCCACGATCGGCTCGCCGACCATGCGCGAGCTGGAGCGTGTGATCCTGCTGCGCATCGTCGACCAGAAGTGGATCGAGCACCTGGACGCCATGGACGACCTGCGCGAGGGCATCAACCTCCGCGGCTACGGCCAGCAGGACCCCCTGGTCCAGTACAAGATCGAGGCCTACGACATGTTCAACGAGATGATCGAGCACGTGCAGGAGGACGCCGTCAAGGTGCTCTTCCGCATCGAGGTCGTGCCGGCGCCGGTCCAGCAGCCGGTTGCCGAGCCGGCCGCGCAGGCCCAGGTTCCCTCCATCCTGCAGCGCCGTCAGGTCGCCCGCGGGGTCGTGGCCACGCACGAGAGCCCCATGGCCGCCGCGGCCGGGGGTGAGGGTGTGCCGCTCATGGCAGGCGGCGCGCACCAGGCCGCCCAGTCCGGAGGCGTGGCGACCGTCTCGCGCGGTGTGGCGCGCGGCGCCGTGGCAGCTGCCCCCGCCGCGGGGGGGCCGCCCAAGCCGCAGCCGGTGCGCGTGGTCAAGGTCGGGCGCAACGATCCGTGCCCGTGCGGCAGCGGCAAGAAGTATAAGCACTGCTGCGGCAAGTAGGGGCGGCGCGAGCCGCCCCCTGGCTTCTGCCGCAGAAGCGGCGCCGGCCTCCCACCCTGGGGGCGCCGCCGGGCCGCAGGATGTGCCCGATTCGGGGCGATGGCCCCGGTGCCGGCAGCGGCTGCCGGCTCCCGGCCCGACGGTTCGGAGAGGCGGATGAGGTCCATGCAGTGGGACGATGTGCGGCGCGAGCTCGCGCAAGCAAAGGCGAAGATCGCCGAGATCCGGGGGTCTCTTTGACCCTGCCCGCCGGCAGGCCGACATCGCGGCCCTGGAGGTGCGCGCGGCGGCGCCCGACTTCTGGGGCGACCCGGAGGCCGCCCGCGCCGTCCTGAAGCGCGTCCAGGCGCTGCGCGGTCCGCTGGATGCCCTCGCGGCCGGCGAGGGTCGCCTTGGCGACCTTGAGGCCCTGACGGAGATGGCCGCCGAGGCCCCGGACGACCCCGACCTGGCCGCCGAGGCCGAGCGCCTGCTCCCGGAGCTGGACCGGGCCCTGCACGACCTCGAGGTCACGGTGCTGCTGAGCGGTCCCCACGACGCCGGCGACGCCATCCTCAGCGTCCACCCCGGCGCCGGGGGCACGGAGTCGCAGGACTGGGCCCAGATGCTGCTGCGCATGTACATGCGCTGGGCCGAGCGCAAGGGCCTCACCGTCGAGATCCTGGACTGGCTGGCCGGCGACGAGGCGGGCATCAAGAGCGCCACGCTGATCGTGCGCGGGCCCCTGGCCTACGGCCTGCTGCAGGCGGAGAAGGGCGTCCACCGGCTTGTGCGCATCTCGCCCTTTGACGCCTCGGGGCGCCGCCACACCTCGTTCGCCTCCGTCGACGTGCTGCCCGACGTGCCGGAGGCGGAGATCGAGATCCGTGCCGAGGACCTGCGCATCGACGTCTTCCGCAGCAGCGGCGCCGGCGGCCAGCACGTCAACAAGACGGAATCGGCGGTGCGCATCACCCACCTGCCGACGGGCATCGTCGTCTCCTGCCAGAACGAGCGCAGCCAGCACAGCAACCGCGAGTCCGCCATGACGATCCTGCGCGCGCGCCTGGCCGAGCGGCGTGAAGCGGAGAAGGAGCGCGAGCAGGCGGCGGCGCGCGGCATCGCGGGCGAGATCGCCTTCGGCAGCCAGATCCGCTCCTACGTCCTCCACCCGTACACGATGGTCAAGGACCACCGCACGGACGCGGAGACGGGCAACGTGCAGGCCGTGCTGGACGGCGACATCGACCCGTTCATCGACGCCTACCTCGCCCAGAAGGCACGGAGGCAGGCGGCCGCGGCGCCAGCCCCCGCCAGCCGGGGCGCCGCCGGGTGACGACAGAGCCCGGCGGCGCGCGGGGTCCCGCCGCTCCCGGCGACCGCATCTGGATCTTCGGCGTGCCGATCGACCGCGTGAACCGGAGGCAGGCCCTGGCCCGGGCCGAGGGCTGGCTCGGGTCCGGAGCCTGCCGTCTCGTCTTCACCCCCAACCCCGAGATCATCATGGCGGCGCGCCACGACGCCGGGCTGCGGCGGATCCTGGCGGGCGCGGACCTGGCCCTGGCCGACGGCGTGGGCGTGGCTTGGGCTGCCAGCCGCGGCGGCCGTCCGGTGCCCGAGCGCGTCCCGGGCGTGGACTTCGCCGGCGACGTGCTGGCCCTGGCGGCGGCGCGGGACGTGCCCACGTACTTTCTCGGCACCCGCGGCGCCGTTGTGGCGCGCGCCGCAGAAGCGGCGCGCGTACAACATCCGCGGCTTCGCGTGGCGGGGTGGCATGATGGATACTTTCCGTGGGACCGCGCGCCCGAGGTGGCGGCGGCCGTGCGGGGCAGCGGGGCCCGCCTCCTGCTGGTCGGGATGGGGGCGCCGCGCGAGCAGCGCTTTCTGGCTGAGCAGCGGCAGGCGCTGGCGGGCGTGGATTTAGCCCTGGCCGTGGGTGGGACGCTCGATGTGATGGGCGGCGCGGCCCGCCTGGCGCCGGCGGCCGTGCGGCGCGCCGGCCTGGAGTGGCTGTGGCGGCTGGTGCGTGAGCCGTCGCGCATCCGGCGGCAGATGGCGCTGCCCGCGTTCGCATGGGCGATCTTGACCGCGAAGGCGCCGCTTTGGGATGATGCGGAAGGCCCGCGGGTCGTGGAGAGATGAAGCGCGCGGTCACTCCGCGCGCGAGCGAGTTGGATGAAGCGCGCGGTCACTCCGC
>JAJYVM010000228.1 GCA_021792015.1 Bacillota bacterium
AACCACTTCATCGTCCGCCTCGACGAGGACCGCCAGAATCGCCTCGTCTCCTACTCGTACGCCGACCTGCTCACGGAGATCGTCGAGCTGAGCCTGTGCTGCCAGGAGGGCCGCCAGAAGTTCGAGGTCAGCGCGAGCTAAGCCCGTCCCGGGCGGCCTCCGGTATATTGCTTGCGGGTCCGGCCATCCGCGCCTTTCGTTGTGCCGCCACGCATACGCGTGGCGGCGCTTCCGTTTCCGGGGCCGGCGCGCCGGGCTTGAGCGCTGTGTGCGCCGGGCCCGCGCGGGCCATACCCGTGCGCGGCGAGCAGGGGACCGCCACGCGATGGTGCCGGCCGTATCGCGACTTTCTGCGCGCGCTCGCGGGGTGCGCCGCCGACGCTGACTGGCGCAGGCGTGCTGGCGCCTCCAGGTGGCGCCCAACCGCGATGCGCCCATGGGCCCGCACCGGATGCGCGCACGCCCACCTGCCGGCGGCGGCCGCACGGCGCCGGGGGTTCGCCGGGCATGGCATCTCGCTGGGATGGCGGGATATCATCGCCACGCCGTAGCCGGCCCTGCCCGCGGCCGGGTGGCGGGTCCAACGGCGGTGGGCGGCGTCTGACGCGCGGATCCGACATCCCCGGTCTCCGATCCCTGCGGTCGCGCCCATCCAGTCCAAGCGGCACCGGCGTGGCGTTGCGCCCGGCCGCAGCCTCCGGCCCGCGTGTACTGGGTCGGCACCGGGGGCAGCCTAGCCTTTGCGGATGGCGGCGATACGCGGTGAGCACACGGTGTTGATCATCATCGGCGGCGGCGAGGCCAAGGAGGGCGATGCGCCCATCCTGACGCGCGTCGTCACGCTGGCGGGCGGGGGCGGTGCCCGGATCCTCGTCTGCACGGCGGCCTCCGAGGAGCCGGAGCCGGCCGCGGCGCCGTACCTGCGGGCATTCCGGCGGCTCGGGGCGGCGGAGGTGGCCGCGCTCGACATCCCGCACCGGCGCGCCGCGTCGTCCCCTGGCAACCTGCGGCGGCTGCGCGACGCCACGGCCCTCTTCTTCGCCGGCGGCGATCAGATCCGCATCACGGCGGTGCTCGGGGGCACTCCCCTGGAGCGTCTGCTGCGCCGTCGCTTCCGCGCCGGGCTGCTGGTGGCGGGGACGAGCGCCGGCGCCTCCGTGGTGAGTTCGACGATGGTCGTGGGCGGCGAGGCGGAGGTGGCGCCCCAGATGAACGCCATTCGCCTGGCGCCGGGGCTCGGGCTGCTGCCCGGGGTCGTCGTCGACCAGCACTTCGCCGAGCGCGGCCGCATCGGCCGACTGCTGGCCGCACTGGCCTGCAACCCGCGGCCGCTGGCCCTCGGGCTTGACGAGGACACGGCCGTGGTGGCGGCGGACGGGCGCCTGCGCGTGCTGGGCAGCGGGGCGGCCACCATCTGCGACGGCCGCCGCTCGGCCTTCACCAACGTGTCGGAGACGGCGCCGGGCCAGCCGCTCGCCCTGGCGGGTGTGCTGCTGCACATCCTGCCGTCGGGCTACGGCTTCGACCTGAAGCGGCGGCGGCCGCTGCGGCCTGAGGACACCCGCCGCGCCCACGCCGCTGGGCACAAACACGAGAGCCATGCATCCCCATAGCCGGCCGCTGGTCGGGGCCATGCGTCCCGCCTGCGGCCGCGCGTGGGCATTGCGGAGGGTGAACTTCGTGCTGGATGCATTCGGATGCGCGGGGACCATGCGCTCCCGCGGCCATGGAGGAGGGCGCCGGCTTGCGGATCCTTGAGGCGCGGGCCATCGACGGCCCCAACGTCCACGCCCGCTTCCCCGTCGTGGTGGCGCGGGTCGACCTCGGGCCGGCCGCGGAGCGGACCAGCCGTGACCTGCCCGGCTTCAACGACCGCCTGGTTGCGGCCCTGCCTGCTCTGCGGGAACACCACTGCGGGCTGGGGCACCCCGGCGGCTTCCTGGAGCGGCTGGCCGAAGGCACGCTCCTCGGACACGTCGTCGAGCATGTGGCCCTGGAGATGCAGGCCCTTGCGGGATGTCCGGCCTACTACGGCAAGACGCGCCAGGACCGCGGCAGCGTCTACCACGTCGTGTTCGAACACGCGTGCGCCGAGCTTGGCCTGGCCGCCCTGGAGGCGGCCGTGCGCCTTGTCTCCGACCTGCGCGACGGTGCCGACGTGGACGTGGCGGCGGACCTGGAGGCCCTGCGTGCCCTGCTGGCGGAGCACGGCGCCGGCCCCAGCACCCAGGCCCTCGTGGCGGCGGCGCGGGCGCGCGGGATCCCTGTCCGCCGCCTCGGCGAGGGCTCCTGGCTCCAGTTCAGCCATGGCCGCCACCAGCGCCGCGTGCGGGCCGCCGTAACCAGCCGCACATCGGCGCTGGCCGTGGACCTGGCCGGCGACAAGACGATGACCAAGCGGCTGCTGCGCGCCGCCGGGCTGGCCGTGCCGGACGGCGAGGTGGCAGGAACCGCCGCCGAGGCCGTGGCCGCCGCCCGCCGTCTCGGCTTTCCGCTCGCCGTCAAGCCCGTGGACGGCAACCACGGCCGGGGCGTGACGCTACGCATCGGCAGCATACCAGAGGTGCGGGCGGCCTACCGCCTCGCCCGCCAGCACGCCGAGCGCGTGATCGTCGAGCGCTACGTCGCCGGCCGGCAGTACCGGGTGCTGGTGGTCGGGGGGCGGATGGTCGCCGCGGCCGAGCGGCTGCCGGCGCAGGTCGTCGGAGACGGCGCCAGCACCATCGCCGCCCTGGTGGCGCGGACCAACGCGGACCCGCTCCGTGGCCTCGGCCATGAGCGTCCGCTGACGCGCATCGCCCTCGGCGAGCCGGCGATCGCCCTGCTGGCCCGCTCGGGCCTGACGCCGGCCAGCGTGCCGGCGGCCGGTGAGGCTGTCCTGCTCACGGAGGCGGCCAACCTCTCGACGGGCGGCACCGCCGTCGATGTGACGGAGGCCGTCCACCCGACCGTCGCCGAGGCCTGCCGGCGGGCGGCGGCCGTGGTGGGCCTCGACGTCGCGGGCGTCGACCTTGTGCTGGAGGACATCGCCGCGCCGCTACCGGCGGCGGGGTGGGGCGTCATCGAGGTCAACGCCTCGCCGGGCCTGCGCATGCACCACCACCCCTCGGCCGGGCGCAGCCGGGACGCCGCCGGCGCCATCGTCGACTGGCTGTACCCGCCGGGCAGCCCCACCGGCATCCCCTTGGTCGCCGTCACGGGCACCAATGGCAAGACCACCACTGCTCGCCTGGCGGCGGCGGCCCTGGCGGGAGCCGGCCTGCGGGTGGGCCTGACCAGCACCGACGGGGTCTGGGTCGGCGGGGAGCGGCGCCGGGCGGGCGATTGCGCGGGGCCGGAGAGCGCCCTGGACCTGCTTACCGACCCCGAGATCGACGCCGCCGTGCTGGAGACGGCGCGCGGGGGCATCCTGCGCGGCGGTCTGGCCTTCGAGCACTGCACGGTGGCCGTCGTCACCAATATCTCCGCCGACCACCTGGGCCAGGACGGGGTCGACACGCTTGCGGACCTGGCGCACGTCAAGTCCCTCCTCGTGGAGTCCGTGGCGCCCCATGGCTTCGCGGTTCTCAACGGGCAGGACCCGTGGGTCGCCGCCATGGCGCCACGCTGCCGGGGGCGGGTGGCCTACTTCGGCCTGCGCGCCGAGCACCCCGTGCTGCGGGCGCACATGGCGGCCGGTGGCGTTGCGGCCTACATGCGCGACCGCGGCCTGGCGTACTTCGACGGACGCGCGGAGCGCGTTCTCTGCCCCCAGGTGGAGCTGGGCCTTGGCGCGGCCCCTTACAACCTCCTGAACGCGCTGGCCGGAGCCCTGGCCGCACTCTGCGCGGGAGTCCCCGAGCCCGTGGTGGAAGGCGCCCTGCGCCGCTTCGGGCGGGAGCTGCCGAATCACGGCCGCTTCGAGGTGCGCGACGTGGCAGGGATCACCGTGGTGATGGACTATGGCCACAACCCGCGTGGGATTGCGGGCACGCTCGTGGCCGCCCGCCGCGCCGCCGCCGGTCGGCTGATCGCCGTACTCGGGGTTCCCGGCGACCGCCGCGACGACCTGATCCTTGCGGCAGGCCGCACCGCGGCGCTCTGCGACGCCGTCGTGGTGCGCGAGGATGCGGACCTGCGCGGGCGCCAGCCGGGCGAGGCCGCGACGCTGCTGATGCTCGGCGCCGAGCAGGCTCGCGTGCGCCGTGATCGCGTCGAGGTGGTCTTGGACGAGTGCGCGGCGGTGAGCCGCGCCCTTGCCCGCGCCCTGCCCGGGGACACCGTGGTGGCCTTCTTCGAGCGGCGCACGGCCGTGGAGGCGGCGCTCAGCGCCCCGATAGCCGCCCCTGTCGCCGCGGGGGGATAGTTCGCCAGGGATGGCGAATCGTAGGCCCCGTGCGCGTAGCAGCCAAGATCAACCTCAACCTGCGGGTCGGCGAGCGCCGTGCGGACGGCTACCATGCCGTGCGGACGGAGATGCAATCCGTCGCCCTGTTCGATGTCGTGAGGCTCGCCGAGGGGGACTCTCACCTGTCCGCCTCTGGCTTCCCCGTGCCGCTCGGCCCGGACAACCTCGCATGGAAGGCCGTGGCGGTCATGGCCGAGGCGGCCGGAAGGCCGCCCCGTGTCCGCATCCGCCTGCAAAAGCGCATCCCGCCCGGCGCTGGTTTGGGGGGGGGCTCCGCCGACGCGGCGGGGGTCCTCCTCGCCCTGCGCGAGCTCTGGCGGCTGCCGTGGGACGACGGACGGCTGGAGGCCATCGCCGGCGGGCTCGGCAGTGACGTGCCCTTCTTCATCCGGGGCGGAAGGGCACTGGCGACGGGGCGGGGCGAGGTGCTGGAGCCCCTGCAGCCCCTTGCGCCGGATCCGGTCGTGATCGTCAAGCCACCGTTCGAGGTCTCGACCCGCGACGCCTATCGCTGGTTCGACGAGCTCGGCGCGGGGGAGGGGGACAACGACCTGGAGCAGGCCGTGTTCGCCCACCACCCCGAATTGGCCGCCGCCAAAGCCGCGCTGCGGGACGCGGGAGCGCTGCGGGCCCTGATGAGCGGCAGCGGTTCTGCCGTCTATGGCATCATGCCGTCCCCTGGCCGGGCGCGCGCCATGGCGCATGCCTTCCTGGCGCGGGGTTGGTGGGCCGCCGCCACGCGGCTGCTGCCGTGAGCGTCGTGGGCGTCGTCCTCGCCGGGCGCCGGAACGAGGGCCGCCTGCGCGCGGAGCCCGGCGCGTACGAGGCGCTGATTCCCATCGCGGGCCGGCCGATGGGCGCCTGGGTTGTGGCCGCGCTCCTGCCCCTCTGTGCGCGGGTCGCCGTCGTCGGGCCGGACGGGCTCGGCGCCCCGGCGGTCGCCCCCGGCGCCTCGCTGCTGGAGAATATGCGCCGCGGCTTCGCCGCCGTGGAGCCGGCGGACGAGATCCTGGTGGCCACCGGAGATGCCCCGCTGCTGACCGAGCCCGGCGTTGCGCAGCTGCTGGCGCGCAGCCGCGCCGCCGGCGCTTGCGTGGGCTATCCCATCGTGCCGCGGTCCGCCTGCGAGGCAGCGTTCCCCGGGACGCGGCGCACGTACGTCCGCGCGGACGGGCGCCAGTACACGGGCGGCAACTGCATCTACGTGCGGGCCGACGGCGCGGCTCCGCTGCTGGCGGAGGTGGAGGCCTTTTACCGGGCGCGGAAGAATCCCCTGCGGCTGGCCGGTCTGTTCGGGCTGGGGACGATCCTGGCGCTCCTGGCTGGGCGCGCGCGGATCGCCACCCTGGAGGCCAACGCCTCGCGGCGGCTCGGGGTCGCCGCGCGTGGCATCGTCTGCGACGAAGCGGGTGTGGGCGTGGACTGCGACAAGCCGGAGGATCTCGCGCTGGCGCGGGCGGTCCTGGCGGGAAGGAGCTGAACGGCCCGTGCGGCGGAGCCAGCGGATGGCGGCCCTGATGCAGCGACTGGTCGAGCAGCCGGGCCATGTCTTCACCCTGTCCGAGTTCGCCCGGACCTTCGCGGCCGGCAAGTCCAGCATCAGCGAGGACCTGGCCCTGGCGCGCGAGGTCTTCGCGGAGCAGGACCTCGGGCGGATCGAGACCTATCCCGGCGCCGCCGGCGGCGTCAGCTACCTGCCAGTGCGCTCGGCCGAGCGCCTGGCCAAGTGCACGGGCGCCCTGGCCGCCATGCTGTCGGCGCCGGATCGCATCCTGCCCGGCGGTTTCGTCTACATGACCGACGTCCTGTTCGCGCCCGGCTGGGCGCAGAGCATCGGCGACGCCTTCGCCACGACCTTCGCCGGCGCGGGGGCCGAGTATGTGGTCACGGTGGAGACCAAGGGCATCCCCATCGCCCTGATGACCGCGCGGGCCCTGGGCCGGCCCCTGGTGCTGCTGCGCCGCGACAGCCGCGTCACGGAGGGCTCGTCCGTGTCCATCAACTACGTCTCCGGCAGCAGCCAGCGCATCCAGACG
>JAJYVM010000001.1 GCA_021792015.1 Bacillota bacterium
GGCAACGGCTGCGGCGACGGGCGCGGCAACGGACGCGGCGACGGGCGCGGCAACGGGCGCGGCTGCGGCTGCGGCACCGCCCACGGCTGGGACACCGGCGAGGGCGACGCGCGCGGGCTCGGGCCGGACGCGGCCCGGTTACAGGCCATTTTGGACCGCCGCCACCCGCGGGAGCGCCGCAGGGGCATGAGCATTGCCTTCCAGGTCCTGGCGACCGACGGCCTGGCGCGTGCCGGCCTGCTGCGCACGCCGCACGGCACGGTGGAGACGCCGGCATTCATGCCCGTCGGCACCCAGGGCAGCGTGAAGGGCCTCACGCCGGACGAGGTCACCGCGGCCGGGGCCCGCATGATCCTCGCCAACACCTACCACCTGTGGCAGCGCCCAGGCGTCGCCACCGTGGCCGGCGCCGGCGGCCTGCACGCCTTCATGGACTGGCGCGGGCCGATCCTCACGGACAGCGGCGGCTTCCAGGTGTTCAGCCTCGGCGCGCGCGCCGACGCGGACGGCGTCAGCTTCACGTCGCACCTCGACGGCAGCCGCCTGCGCCTGACGCCCGAGGACGCCATGGCCATCCAGGCCGGGCTCGGCAGCGACATCGCCATGGTCCTCGACCAGTGCACGGCCTACCCCATCGCCCGCAACGACGCCGAGGCCGCGCACCTGCGCACCCTCGACTGGGCGGAGCGGTGCCGCGCCGCCCACGCCGCCAGCCTGGCCGTCGGCGGCGCCGCCACCAATCCCGGCCAGGTGGTCTTCGCCATCGTCCAGGGCAGCGTCTTCCGCGATCTCCGCGAGGCATCCGCGGCCCGCCTGGTCGCGCTCGACTTCCCGGGCTACGCCGTCGGCTCGCTCAGCGTCGGCGAGCCGGCCGAGTTGATGGCCGAGGTCCTGGACTACACCGTGCCCCTGCTGCCGGCCGACCGCCCGCGCTACCTGATGGGGGTGGGCACACCCGACTACCTGATCGAGGCGGTCGCCCGCGGCATCGACATGGCCGACTGCGTGCTGCCCACACGCGTCGCCCGCAACGGCACGGCCCTGCTCTACCCGCGGGCCCGGGGGGAGGGGCGCCTGGTCCTGCGCAACGCCGCGCACGCCGCCGAGCTCACGCCGATCGACCCCGCCTGCGGCTGCTACGCCTGCCGCCACTTCAGCCGCGCCTACATCCACCACCTGCTGAAGGCGCACGAGATGCTGGGCCCGCGCCTGCTCAGCGTGCACAACCTGCACACGCTGCACCGCTTTGTGGCGGACATGCGCGGCGCCATCCTCGCGGGCGAGTTTGCATCCTTCCGCGCCAGCTTCTGGCAGGGGGGCGGCGGCATCTGGCGCCGGTCCGCGGCGGGCGCGCCGTAGCGGCCGCTGACAGCGGTAATATTGGGTCTGGGTGCGCTTGGGGGCTGGGCCCATGCCCGGACGGCGAATTCGTGAGGCGCCGGCGTGCGCCGGCGCCCCCGTGCCCGTTCCGTCGCGGCTGAAAGGGGTTGGGCGACCGCATGGCGGAAACCCATGAGATCACGACGGCGTCCGGGCTGGCCGTGCCGCCCTGCGCGGAGCCGCGGCCGGTGGACCCGGGCAGGCTCGGCCAGCCGGGGCAGTACCCGTTCACCCGCGGCGTGTACCCCACCATGTACCGCGGCCGCCTGTGGACGATGCGCCAGTATGCCGGCTTCGGCGACGCCGACGAGAGCAACCGCCGCTACAAGTACCTCCTGGAGCAGGGGCAGACGGGGCTCTCGGTGGCTTTCGACCTGCCGACGCAGATCGGCTACGACTCCGACCACGCCATGGCCCAGGGCGAGGTCGGGCGCGTGGGCGTGGCCATCGACTCCCTGGATGACATGTCGCGGCTGCTGGACGGGCTGCCGCTGGACAAGGTCAGCATCTCGATGACCATCAACGCCACGGCGGCGACGCTGCTGGCGCTGACCGTGGCCGTGGCCGAGGCGCGCGGCATCCCGTCCGCGGCCCTGTCCGGCACCCTGCAGAACGACATCCTCAAGGAGTACGCGGCCCGCGGCACCTACATCTACCCGCCGGCGCCCTCCATGCGCCTGTGCACGGACGTCATCGCCTGGTGCAGCGAGCACGCGCCGCGCTGGAACCCCATCAGCATCTCCGGCTACCATATGCGCGAGGCCGGCTGCACGGCGGTGCAGGAGGTCGCCTTCACGCTCGCCGACGGCATCGCCTATGTGGAGGCGGCGCTGGGGCGCGGCCTTGCCGTCGACAGCTTCGCCCCGCGCCTGTCCTTCTTCTTCAACGCGCAGATGGACGTGCTCGAGGAGGTCGCCAAGTACCGGGCGGCACGGCGCATGTGGGCGCGCATCATGCGCGAGCGCTTCGGCGCCAAGGATCCCCGGTCGATGATGCTGCGCTTCCACGTGCAGACGGCCGGCTCGGCCCTCACGGCCCAGCAGGTGGACAACAACGTTGTGCGCGTGGCCCTGCAGGCCCTGGCGGCCGTGCTCGGGGGCTGCCAGTCGCTGCACACCAACGCCAAGGACGAAGCCCTGGCCCTGCCCACCGAGGAGTCGGTGCGGGTGGCGCTGCGCACCCAGCAGATCATCGCCCACGAGTCGGGCGTGGCCCTGTCCGCCGACCCGCTGGCCGGCTCCTTCTACCTCGAGGACCTGACGGATCGCATCGAGGCGGAGGCGCAGGCCCTGATCGCCCGGGTCGACAGCCTGGGCGGGGCGGTGGAGGCCATCGCGCACGGGGTGGTCCAGCGCGAGATCCAGGAGAGCGCCTACCGCATCCAGCGGCAGATCGAGGCGGGCGAGCGGGTCGTGGTGGGCGTCAACGCCTACCAGGCGGAGGGGGAGCCGCCCGCCGACATCCTGCGCATCGATCCCGCCCTGGAGCGGCGCCAGGCGGAGCGCGTGGGCCAGGTGCGGGCCCGGCGGAACCCCGCCGCGGCCGGCACGGCACTGCGGGCCCTTGAGCAGGCGGCGGCCGATCCGGCGGCGAACCTGATGCCGTTTGTCCTGGACGCCGTCCGCGCCCTGGCGACCGTCGGCGAGATCGCCGACGCCCTGCGCCGGGCCTTCGGCGAGTACACGGCGCCGAGTCCGTTCTAGAGTCTGAGGTGAGTGCCATTTCGCGACCCATGCGTGTCCTGATCGCCAAGCCGGGTCTGGACGGCCACGACCGCGGGGCCCTGGTCGTCGCGCGCGCGCTGCGGGATGCCGGGATGGAGGTCATTTACACGGGGCTGCGCCAGACCCCGGCCCAGATCGCCCAGGCCGCGGTGCAGGAGGACGTGGACGTCGTGGGGCTCTCCAGCCTCTCCGGCGCCCACCGCACGCTCTTTCCCGCCGTGGTGGCGGCCCTGCGCGATGCGGGCGCGGGCGAGATCCTGGTGATCGGCGGCGGCGTGATCCCGGCCGAGGACATCCCCGGGCTGCGGGCGGCCGGCGTCGCCGCCGTCTTCGGGCCCGGCACCCCGACGGCGGACATCGTCGCGTTCCTTTCCCGAGAGGTGGGCGCCAAGCGGTGACATTCGATCACGTGGCCATCGCCGTGAGCGACCTGGATGCGGCGGTCGCCCTCTGGTGCGATGCGTTCGGACTCGTGTGCGAGCACGTCGAGGAGGTGCCGGCGCAGCGGGTGCGGCTCGCCTTTCTCGGACCGGGTGGCCGCGCGGGGGAGACCCGCGCGGTGCATCCCGGCCAGGCGCGGATCGAGCTGATCCAGGCGACGGATCCCGACGCCGGCGTGGCCCGCTTTCTGGGCGACCGGGGCGCCGCCATGCACCACGTGGCGTTCGCCGTGACGGATCTGGCGGCGGCGCTGGGCGCCACCACCCTGCCGAAGATCGACGCCGCGCCGCGGCCGGGAGCGGAGGGCCACTCCGTCGCGTTCCTGCATCCGCGGGGGACGGGAGGCGTGCTCGTGGAACTGGTGGGCGAAGGCGGTGCCTGAGCGCATCGGCGAGGTGCGGGAGCGGCTGCTCCAGGGCGGCGGGGCCGAGGCCGCAGGCAGGCAGCGCGGCCAGGGCAAGGGCACGGCCCGCGACCGCCTGGCGGCCCTCTTCGATCCGGGCTCGTTCACCGAGCTGGGGCTCTTCGTGCGGCACCGGGCTACCGAGTTCGGCCTTTCTGGGCGTGAGCTGCCGGCCGACGGCGTGGTGACCGGGTTCGGCACGGTGGACGGACGGCTCTGCTACGCCTTCTTCCAGGACTTCACCGTCAAGGGCGGTACCCTGGGCGAGATGCACGCGCGCAAGATCATGAACGTGCAGGATCTGGCCCTGAAGGCCGGGGCGCCGATCATCGGCGTCAACGACTCCGGGGGCGCGCGGATCGAGGAGGGGATCGACGCCCTCGACGGCTTTGCCGGCATCTTCCGCCGCAACACCCTGGCCTCGGGCGTCGTGCCCCAGATCTCCGTCATCATGGGCCCCTGCGCCGGGGGGGCGGTGTATTCGCCGGCCCTCACGGACTTCGTGTTCATGGTGCAGGGGACAAGCCACATGTTCATCACGGGTCCTGAGGTGATCAAGACGGTTCTGGGCCAGGAGATCAGCTTCGAGGCCCTGGGCGGGGCCCAGGTCCACAACGCCCAGTCCGGCGTGGCCCACTTCCTGGCCGCGGACGAGGCCGCCTGCTTCGCCCAGATCCGGCGGCTGCTCGCCCACCTCCCCGCCAACAACCTGGAGGATCCGCCCGCCGCGGCGGGTGCGGACCCCGCCGACCGCGCCGAGCCCGCCCTCTCCACCGTGGTGCCGGAGGATCCCAACCGCCCCTACGACGTGCGCGAGGTCGTGCGCCTGATCGCCGACGGCGGCGACTTCCTCGAGGTGCACGAGCGCTGGGCGCGCAACGTGGTCGTCGGGTACATCCGGCTTGGCGGCCGGAGCGTCGGGGTGGTGGCCAACCAGCCGCGTGTGCTGGCCGGGACCCTCGACATCAACGCCTCCGACAAGATCGCGCGCTTTGTGCGCACGTGCGACTGCTTCAACGTGCCGCTCCTGACCCTGGTCGACACGCCGGGCTACCTGCCGGGCAAGGACCAGGAGCACGGCGGCATCATCCGCCACGGCGCCAAGGTCCTCTTCGCCTACGCCGAGGCCACGGTGCCGAAGATCAGCCTGGTCCTGCGCAAGGCTTACGGCGGCGCCTACATCGCCATGTGCGCCAAGGGTCTCGGCGCCGACCTCGCCGCCGCTTGGCCGACGGCCGAGATCGCCGTGATGGGGCCCGAGGGCGCCTGCAACATCGTTTTCCGGCGGGAGATCGCGGCGGCAGAGGACCAGGCCGCCGCCCGGGCCGCCAAGGTGGCCGAGTACCGCGAGCGCTTCGCCAGCCCGCTGCTGGCGGCCGGCCGCGGCTACGTCGACGAGATCCTCGACCCGCCCGCCACCCGCGCCTGGCTGATCGCCGGCTTCCGCTCGCTCGCCGGCAAGCGCGAGGAGCGGCCGCAGAAGAAGCACGGGAACCTGCCGGTATGAGCCGGGAGATCGTGGCGGCCATCGTCGCCGCCATCGCGGCGCGGGAGGGGAAGCAGCCGGCCCAGCTGCGGCTGGTCGCGGCCCAGCGGGTGGGCCCGGATCCCTGGGCGCTGGCCGGCCGGCTGCAGCAGATGAGGGGGCTTTCTCGGTGATCCGGCGCTACCGCGTGACCGTAAACGGCCAGAGCTATGACGTGAGCGTCGAGGATGCGGACGCGCAGGCCCCGGCGGCGGCGCCGGCGGCGACCCAGGCGGCGGCAGCACCGCGGTCCGAGCCGGCGGTCGTGCCCGCCGCATCGGCCCCGGCTCGGGCCCCGGGCACACATCCGACGGGCGGCCGCGCAGCCGCCAAGGCCGCCGCGGCCACCGGCACCCAGGTGACGGCGCCGCTGCCGGGCGTGGTGCTGGATGTCCGCGTCCAGGCCGGCCAGGCCGTGGCGGCCGGGGACGTGGTGCTGATCCTGGAGGCCATGAAGATGGAGAACGAGATCACTGCCCCGGTGGACGGCACCGTGGCCGAGGTCCGGGCGGCCCGCGGGGCGACCGTCGAGCTGGGGCAGGTTCTGGTGGTGATCGGATGACGGGGAAGTACGCACCGCTCTACGAATGGCTCAAGGGCCGCGGCGCAGCCGTCCAGGCGATCGCGCTGGCCTTCGACGAGCTGGACCGTCTGCTCGGGGGCGCCCTGCCGCGCTCAGCCCGCATCCGCCGGGGGTGGTGGGCGAACTCCGCCAGTGGCCACAGCCCGCAGGCGGGCGCCTGGCTGCAGGCCGGCTGGCGGGTCGCCCGCGTCGAGCGGGAGGGCGGCTGGGTCCGGTTTGAGCGGGCCGCCTGAGCGGCCCGGCGCACCCGGGGCCGTTCCGGCGGGCTCCGGCGGAGCCTCCGTCGCCAGCCGGGAAACGCGCGAGGCAGTCCTGGCCTGGCGCCGTGGCCTGCCCCCGGCCGAGGTGGCCGCCCGCAGCGCGCGCATCGCTGCCCGCATCGCGGCCTGGGACGCCTTCCAGCGCGCAGGCTGCGTGCTGGCCTACCTGGCGACGCCCAGCGAGGTGCAGACCGGCGGCCTGCTGCGGGCCGCTGCGCCGCGGCGTGTCTGCGTGCCGGCCGTGGTGGGTTCCGACCTCGTGCTGCGGGCCCTGGCGCCCGGCGCCCGCCTGGTGCGCGGCGTGCTTGGCATCCGCGAGCCGGCGGGGGCGGCGGCCGTCGACCCCGCGGAGGTCGACCTGGCCCTGGTGCCCGGAGTCGCCTTCGATCGCGCCGGTCACCGCCTGGGCCGCGGCGGCGGCTACTACGACCGCCTGCTGCCACGCCTGACCCGCGCCACCACCTGCGGCCTGGCCTTCCGCGAGCAGGTGCTGCCGGCCCTCGACCCGGCGCCCTGGGATGTCGCCCTCGACTACGTCTGCACCGAGGACGGGCTCCTGGCGGCGCGTCAGCAGCCCTCCTGAGGCGCGCTCGCCGCAATCGGCGGGCGCGGCAGGTGGACGCCGGCCGCCGTCAGGATCGCCCAGAGGTGGCTGGGGTCGATCCGCTGGCTCTTATGCACCTCCGAGTTCAGGAAGTGGATGCAGAAATGGCCCGGAAAGTCGTTGCCGGCGATGCTGCCGGCACCGTGGGGCATTCCGTTGATGGAGGCGGCGAGGCGATGGCCGCTGACCTCCACCAGCACGGGCCGGCGCGCCCATGACCAGGCGCCGCCGTAGATCTCCTTCAGCGTCGCCGTGTCGGCGGCGGTGAGCGGCTGCACGTCCGCGTGCCGGCTGCCGGCCAGGCGCCGCACCCAGAAGCGCAGCCCGGTGGCGTAGTCGATGACCAGGGCGTCCGAGCGCAGGGGGAAGAGGCGGTTGACGATGTCCCATGGCACCAGCTGGCCGTGGAAGCTGGCCGTGGCCGCCGCGGCGGCCTGGGCGAAGGCGGCGGCCGGCAGGGGCGGCAGGCGGCGCCAGGTGCCGGACAGCTCCACCGCGGCTGCGCCGGGCGCGTAGACGACGTCCGTCCGCCCCACGGTGAGGCGGTAGCGCGTCGCGTCCGCAGGGGGTGCGGCGGCCCGGGGGCCGAGCGCGCGCAGGGCATCGGCCACCGCGGCCGCGTCGGTGGCCGGGAGGGTGTCGGTCTGCCAGTAGCCGACCCGGGCGACGACGACCGCCGGCACCGGCTGCCGCCGGCCGCCCGCCCACACGGCCACGCCAACGGCCACCGCAAGGCCCGCCGCAATCAGCACCAATCGCCGCACGCCCGGAGGATTATGCGCGGCAAACCCCAGCCAGAAGGTCGCTGGAGGGGATCAGCCGCCGACAGGCGAAGGTTCGCAGCCATGCCGGCCACGGGCGTCGCACTGTCGGTCATCGCCGCGATGCAAGCCGAGCTGAGCCGCGGCGGTCTTCGCCTGCCCGACATGGCCGACATCGCCCACCTGAGCCAATTCCACTTCATCCGCAGCTTCCGCGACGACGTCGGCCTGCCGCCCGGCGCCTTTCAGGCGGCGCTGCGCCTGGCGGAGGCCAAGCGGCTCCTGCGGGATACGGACGCATCGGTCACCGAGGTCTGCTTCGACCTCGGCTACGCCAGCCTCGGTACCTTCGTGACGCGGTTCGCGACCGACGTGGGCGTGTCGCCCAGCCGCTACCGGGCGCTCTGCCGCGAGGTGGAGGTCGCCGCCCGGCCCCCGGCCGGGCAACGCCAGGCGGCGGTCCCGCGCCTGGGCGTCACGGGCGAGGTGGTGGCCGGCAAGCTGCCCGTCGGACCGGTGTTTCTCGGCCTGTTCCCGCGCCTTCTGCCAAGCGGCCTTCCGCGCGCGGGGACGGCCGTGTGGGGCGGCGGACCGTTCACGCTGGAGCCCGTCGCGGACGGCGCGTATATCCTGCTGGCCGCCGGCTGCCCGAACGGCGCCGGCCTCCAGGCGGCGGTGTCCCAGGACAGACCCGCGTGGGTGGGCGTCGGTGGCCCCGTGGAAGTCAAGGGTGGCCGGTCGGCACCGGTGACGGTCGTCCTGCGTCTGCCAGCCCCGACCGACCCGCCCGTGCTGGTTGCCATCCCGCTGCTCATGGCCCGTGCCACGGCCCGCTGGGCGGTGCGGCGGTGAGCCTGCCCCGCGGCGACCGCCTGCGGCCCGTGATGGCCCGGCACGTGGCGGGCGGGTCGATGCCGGGGCTGGTGGGCCTCGTCCGCCGGCGTGGGGACGTGCGTGCCGAGGCCATCGCCGATGGCTGAGCGTCCCTGGCGCACGCTCGGCTCGCGGCGCATCTTCCGCTCCCCCTGGGTCGATCTGCGCGAGGACGAGGTGGAGCTCCCGGGCGGCCGCCGCATCCGCCACGCCGTCGTCACCCTGGCGACCGGCCACAGCGTCGGGGTCCTGCCCCTGCTGGCGGCGGGCGAGGTCGTGCTGGTCCGCCAGTACCGCTACGTCCAGGACGGCTGGTACTGGGAGGCGCCGTCCGGCGCCCCCCGCCCGGGGGAGGCGCTGGAGGCCGCCGCCCAGCGCGAGCTCCGCGAGGAGGCCGGCTACCGCGCCGGCCGCCTGCTGCCGCTGACGGCCTTCCACACGAGCAAGAGCGTGTGCCGCGAGACCGCCCACCTCATGCTCGGGCTGGACCTTGTGCCCGACCCCCTGCCGGCCGATCCGACCGAGGACATCGAGGTCGCAGCCTTCCCGGCGGCGGAGGTCCTGCGCATGGTGGAGCGGGCGGAGATCATGGACGCGATGACCGTCGTCGCGGTGCTGTCCGCCCTCCGGGCCGGCCTGCTCGCCTGATCGGCTGAGGCTGGCGGCAGGTTACCAGCGGGCCAGCCAGGTCGCGGCCACGCTGCCGGCAGGCCGCGGCCTGGCCGCGGGTACGCCGGCGCCGGCTGCCCGCCCGCCGTGCGGCCCCCGGCCGCGACCCCTCAGCCCAGGACCCGGGCCAGCGCCGCAATGGCCGGCTCGACGTCCTCCTCGGCCAGGCGCCCGAACCCCAGCACCAGGCCCCGGCCAGTCGAGGCCCGCGCGAACTCGGAGAGGGCGGCCACGCGGATTCCGGCCCGCTCGGCACGCTGGGCGGCGGCGCGGTCGTCGGCGTCCTTGGGCAGGCGCAGCAGCACGTGCACCCCGGCTGCGATGCCCTCGACGGCCAGGCTGGGCAGGTGGCCGTCGAGGGCCGCGATGAGCCTGTCGCGGCGCCGCCGGTAGACGGCGCGGACCCGCCGCAGGTGGCGCTCGTACTCGCCGGAGCGGAGCAGGATGGCAAGGGCCCGCTGCGGGAAGGTCGGCGAGCCCGCATCCAGGAGGTTCTTGAGGCGCGCCGCCTCCGCGACCAAGGTGGCCGGCAGCACGACCCAGCCGAGGCGCAGCGCGGGCATCAGCGTCTTGGACGCGGTTCCCACGTAGGCGACGCTCTCGGGGCCGAGACCCTGCAGGGCGGGCACGGACTCCTGCCCGTAGCGGAACTCGGCGTCGTAGTCGTCTTCGATCACCAGGGCGCCGCAACCCCGCGCCCACGCCAGCAGGGCCCGGCGGCGCGGCCCGCTCAGCACCGCGCCCGTGGGGAACTGGTGGGCGGGGGTCGTCAGCACGGCGTCGCCGTGCATGCCGTCTACCACCAGCCCCTCCGCATCCACCGGCTGCCCGGCGACCTCCAGGCCGGCCTCCACGAAGCGGTCCCACTGGCTTGGCAGGCCCGGGTCATTCAGCACCGCCCGGCGGGCGCCGCGGGCGGCCAGCACCCGAGCCAGCATGTCGATGCCCTGGGCCGTTCCCTGCACGATCACCACGCGCTCGGCGTCGACCACCGCGCCCCGCACCCGGCCGAGGTAGTCGGCCAGGGCCTCCCGCAGCTCGATCGCGCCACGCACGTCGCCATAGTCGAACGAGCGCGGCGGCGCCTGCCCAATTGCCGCCCGCATCGCCGCCAGCCAGCGGTTGGCTGGGAAGAGCGTGACGTCGGGGGTGGTCGCCGTGAGGTCGAAGCGAATGCGGCCGACTGGTGCCGGGGCGCGGTCAGGGCGCGGGGAGGCTGTCCACACCTCCGCGACGACGGGCGTGGCCTTGGCGCGCGCGGCGAGGAAGCCCTGACCCGCCAGCCTGGCATAGGCCTCGGACGTCACCCCGCGCGAGACGCCCAGCGACTCGGCCAGGCGGCGCGAGGAGGGCAGGCGCGTGCCGGCGCGCAGGGCCCCGCCGGTGATGGCCTCGCGCAGGGCGCGCTCCACGGCAGCCCGCAGCGTCTCGCGCGGGCGCCGGTCGAGGTGCAACCAGCTGGCATCGTCGGCCGACATCGATCTGGACCTTACCGGAGATCCAGATCGCCGTCAAACTGGTCGTGGGGAGGCGACTCGGCATGCACTTCGTCGTCCGGGAGGGCGCCGGTGCGGCCTGGGTGCACGGTTCGCCCATGCGCGCGCAGCCGCTTTGGCCCGCGCATGCGGCCTTCATGAACGGCCTGGCCGCCGAGGGGCTCGTGGCGCTGGGCGGGCCCCTGGGGCACGTGGCGGGCGGCCGTCACGAGGCGCTCCTGGTGCTGCGCGCCGCCTCCGCGGAGGAGGCCCGGACCCGCCTGCAGGGCGATCCCTGGATCCGCCATCATATCCTGCTGATCGACGCCATCCACCCGTGGGAGATCCTGCTCGGCGAACTGCCCACCGAGCCTGGCGCGCACTCCGCCGACGCGATACCGTAGGAACGGAGTGCGACCGGCGAGGGGGCTTCCCGGGTTGGAGATCTACGTCGACGGCAGCTTTGTCAGCAAGGATGACGCCCGCGTCTCGGTCTTCGATCACGGTTTCCTATACGGCGACGGGGTGTTCGAGGGCATCCGCGCATACGAGGGCAGGATCTTCCGTCTCAAGGAGCACATCGACCGTCTCTACCAGTCGGCGGGCGCCCTGATGCTGGAGATCCCGGTCAGCCCCGCCGAGATGGCGGAGGTCGTGCGCGAGGCCTGCGCCCGCAACGGCCTGCACGACGCGTACATCCGCCTCATCGTCTCGCGCGGCCCGGGCGACCTGGGCCTCGACCCCCGCAAGTGCACGGAGCCCACGGTCGTCTGCATCGCGGACCGCATCGCCCTCTTCCCGCCCGAGACTTACGAAAAGGGCATCCGGGTCGGCGCCGTGTCCACGCGCCGCACGCCCACCGAGTCGCTCAACGCCCGCATCAAGTCGCTCAACTACCTGAACAGCATCCTGGCCAAGATCGAGAGCAACCTCGCCGGCCACGCCGAGGCCCTGATGATGACGCAGGAGGGCTACGTGGCCGAGGGGCCGGGCGAGAACATCTTCATCGTGCGCGGCGGCCGCCTGCTGACGCCGCCATCCCACCTCGGCATCCTGGAGGGGATCACGCGCGCCGCCATCATGGATCTGGCCCGCGGGCGCGGCATCCCCCTCGCGGAGGCGGTCTTCACGCGCCACGACGTGTGGACCGCCGACGAGGCGTTCTTCTGCGGCACGGCGTGCGAGATCATGCCCATCACGGCCTGCGATGGCCGCCAGATCGGCGACGGCCGCCCCGGGCCGGTCACGCGGCAGCTCACGGCGGACTTCCGGGCCCTGGTCGCCAGGGAGGGTGTGCCGATCGCCGCGCCGGCCCACGCCGACAATCAGGAGTAGTCCGCGGCGCCCGGGGCTCTCCAGCGCCGTGTATGGTTCCGTGGTCCTGGCCGGCTCGCTCTGGGGCCTTGGCGGCGTCGCCGCCAAGGCCCAGTTTGCGTCCGGCCTCTCCCCGGCGGCGCTGCTCTCCCTCCGGATGTGGGGTGCGGCGCTCCTCTTTGCGGCGCTGCTGCGGGGCCGCCTGCTGCCGCCGCCGCGGTCGGCCTGGGCCCTTTTCGGCCTCGGCCTGGCCATGGCCGCCGTCCAGTTCACCTTTTACGCCACCATCGATCTCTTGGGCGTCGCCACGGCCATCTTTCTGCAGTACACGGGGCCGGCCATGATCGCCCGCGAATGCCTCACGCATGGCCTTCGCCCTCCATGGCTACGGAGCGGGGCCAGCGGCCCAACTGGCTGGCCCTCGGGGTCGCCACGGCCGGCTGCCTGCTCCTGGTCGGCGGCGGCATGCGCCTCAGCGCCGCGGGGCTGGCGTACGGCCTGGTCTCGGCCGGCCTGATGGGCGTCGTCAACGTCCTCACCCGCGAGCGGGTGGCCCTTGGCGACGATCCGTGGGGGCTCGTCGCCTGGAGCATGGCCATCGCGGCTGTCGCCTGGTCGTTCGCCGCGCCGCCATGGCGCGCGGTGGCGGCCGTGGGATCGCCGGCCGGCTGGATCCTGACGGCCGCCATCATCGTGCTGGCCACCGTGGTGCCGTTCGGCATCTTCTCCGCCGCCCTCCGGGTGCTGGACGCCGGACGGGCCAGCATCGTGGCCATGGTGGAGCCGGTGGTCGGTGCCGTGGCGGCCTGGCTGCTGCTGGGCGAGGCGCTCTCGGCCGGCCAGATCACCGGCGGCGCCCTGATCCTGGCGGCGGTCGCGCTGCTCCAGGTCGAGGGGCAGCGGCGAAGGCCGGTGCCCGAGTGATGCGCGCGCGCACCCAGCCGGCGGCAGGACCCCGCGGCCCGGGGGCGCTTGGGTGGCGCGGCGCACGCCCGGGAAGCCGTCCGAACGGCCGACGCGCAGGCGGCGGCCGTCACAAAATGGGCTGCTTGCCCCGCGCGGGCCCCGGGGGCTACAATTGGCGCGGACGCAGGGGGAACCATGGCCGACGCGCACCGCGCCGCAGAGAGCCGGGGGAGGTGCGACCCGGCGCGCGCCGCCCGGCTTCCAGTCCCCGCGGACGGAGCATAGCGACGACCGATCCAGAGCGAAAAATGCGGGTGGCACCGCGGGCATGACATGGCCCGCCCCGGCTGGGGCGGGCCGCTTTGCATCTTGGGGGGATGGGACCATGCTGGATCCAGAGATCATCCGCACGCAGCCGGAGGCTGTGCGGGAAGCCGTGCGGGTCAAGGGGGCGCCCATCGACGTCGACCGGCTGCTGTCCGTCGACGGGGAGTGGCGCCAGCTCACCTTCGCCGCCGACGAGCTGCGGGCGCGGCGCAACCGCCTCAGCAAGGCCGGGCCCTCCGCCCGCACGGAGGGGGCGCAGGTGCGCGACGAGTTGCGCCAGGTCGAGGACCGGTTGCGGGTGGTCAGCGAGGAGCGGGATCGCCTGCTGCTGCAGGTGCCGGCCATCCCGGCGCCGGATGTGCCCGTCGGGCCCGACGCCAGCGCCAACGTGCCCGTCAAGCACTGGGGCCGGCCACCGGAGCTCGGGAGCTGGCAGCGGGACCATGTCGAGCTGCTGCATGGCCTGGGTGCGCTGGAGACGGAGCGGACGGCCGTCTTCGCCGGCTCGCGGGCGTACACGCTGCGCAACGCGGCCGTGCTGCTGGAGCAGGCGGTATTCCGGCTGGCCCTCGACCTCATCCGCCCCCACGGCTTTGACCTGGTCGAGGTGCCGACCCTGCTGGGGCCGCGGCCGTTTTACGGCACCGGGCACTTCCCTGACAACGAGGGCCAGACGTACGAGGTGGACGGGCGCTTTCTGGCGGGCACGGCGGAGGTGCCGCTGCTCGGCCTGCACCTCGACGAGATCGTGGATGGCGCCCGGCTGCCCATCCGCCACCTCGGGCTGTCGGCCTGCTACCGGCGCGAGGCCGGGGCCGCCGGGCGTGACACGCGCGGCCTCTATCGGGTGCACGAGTTCCGGAAGCTGGAGCAGTTCGCCGTCTGCGCGGCCGACCCGGCCGCGTCCGATGCCCTGCACTTCGAGCTGCTGGGCCACGCCGAGACGCTCCTGCAGGCCCTGGAGCTCCCGTACCGCGTCGTGGCCGTCTGCACGGGCGACATGGGGCTGGGCAAGGTCCGCATGCACGACATCGAGACGTGGATGCCGGGGCGCGGCGACTACGGGGAGACGCACTCCTGCTCGTCGCTCGGCGACTGGCAGGCGCGGCGGGCCGGGCTCCGCTACCGCGATGCGGAGGGGCGGCTGCGGTACGCCTTCACGCTGAACAACACGGCGGCGGCCTCGCCACGGCTCCTGATCCCCCTGGTCGAGTGCCACCAGCAGCCGGACGGCAGCGTGCGCGTGCCGGCCGCGCTGCGGCCCCACATGGGCGGGATCGAGGTCCTTTCGCCCGAGCCCGCGGTCTGATGCGACCCCTGTGACGGATACTACTGGAGGGCCGGTTGGCGGCAGGAACCAGCCCCGCCGGCGCGAAAAGCCCGTCACGAAAGCGGATGCCGATGACCGGAGGGAGCGCCGCTTGCAGGTGCGCCGGCTGACGGATGGGTTCCGGGTGGGGGCGGGGCGCGCGGGCCGGTGCGTGGCCGCGGCCGGGACGCCGGACCGTGGACCCACGCCGGCCGAGCATCGGTGGTCCGACCTGGCCGCATCGCGCTTCACACCCGCCACAGTCCTCCGGAGCCCCTCACAACCAGCTCGGCCCGTGGCAGCGCCGGCGCTGGCCGCCGTGCGGCAGCCCGGACACAGGCACGCCCCGGCGGCGTGGCCGGGGCGCGCAGGTCATTCCAGGTTGGTGGAGATGACGGGACTTGAACCCGTGGCCTCCGCGATGCGAACGCGGCGCTCTCCCAACTGAGCTACATCCCCAGCACACGCATTGTGCGCTGCGGGGCCGGAAAAAGTCAACGAGGGAGGAGGGGGGCCGCGACCGGTTTCCGACGTACCCGAAAGGTGGCGAGGCGTTGATGGCGCAGAGCAGGGCGGCCAGATACGTTTGCGTCGGGTGCGGCAGCGAGGGGTTGCTTGCCGAGGACCAGGTCGGGAGCGGGCGTGCGCGCTGCCCCCAGTGCGGTCGGGCCCTCGATATCGAGCGTGAGGCCATGCAGCCGGTCGGCGCGGGTGAACCCGTTCTGACATCGGGCCCGGAGACGAGGCTGCTGCCGGCGAGCTAGGCGAAGCAGGGCGCGACGGAGCACACGGCGGCAGGTTGGCGCGGGCCAGGGCCGGGTGCGGCAAATGCCGCTCTGGCCCGTTTTTTTGCCCAGCCGGGCGGAAGGAGGTGGACCGCGGGTGGCGTACTACCCCCCGTAAGTGGGTCTAGGTGGGGCAAAGTGGGGGATCCGGCCGGGTGTTCATGGGTGAGTACCGCCATGCGTTGGACGAGAAGGGGCGCCTCACCCTTCCCGCCCGCCTGCGCGAGGGGCTGGGCCAGCCCTTCGTGGCCACGCGCGGCTTTGAGAACTGTGTCTTCCTCTATCCCCAGCCCGAGTGGGAGGCGCTGGAGGCCCGCATCCGCGCGCTGCCCTTCAACCAGGCCAACGCGCGCGCCTTCGCCCGCATCTTCTTCGCCGGCGCCGCCGAGTGCCGCCCCGACGGGCAGGGCAGGGTACTGCTGCCGCCCGCGCTGCGCGAGTACGCGCGCATCGCGCGCGAGACCGTGATTCTCGGCGTCAGCGGCCGCGTGGAGGTCTGGGCGGAGGCGGAATGGGACCGGTATGCCGCCGCGGCCGCCAACGACTACGCGGCTTTGGCCGAGCAGCTGCAGGGGCTGGGCGAGTGAGCGTGCACGTGCCGGTGCTGGGCGCCGAGGTGCTGCAGTGGCTGCAGCCCCGTGCGGGTGGCGTCTACGTCGACGCCACGGTCGGCTACGGCGGCCATGCGGCGGCGATTTTGGCAGCCGCCCCGGGCGGCCGCCTGATCGGCCTCGACCGTGACGAGCGGGCGCTGGCGGGTGCCCGCGAGCGCCTGGCGGCCTTCGGCGCGCGCGCCCACCTCGTCCACGCCGACTTCGCCCAGCTGGGCGAGGTTCTGGCCGGTCAGCCGGCCGACGGCATCCTGTTCGACGTCGGCGTCAGCTCCGCTCAGCTGGACGATCCTGTGCGTGGCTTCTCCTTCCGGGCGGACGCGCCGCTCGACATGCGCATGGACCCCAGCCGGGGCCAGACGGCGGCCGATCTCGTCAACACGCTGCCTGGGCCCGAGCTGGCCGAGATCCTCCTGCGGTACGGGGAGGAGCGCTGGGCGGCCCGGATCGCGGACTTCGTGGTCCAGGCCCGACGCCGGCGACCCATCGCCACGACCGGGGACCTCGTGGAGATCATCCGCGCGGCCGTGCGCGCCGGCGCCCGCCGGGGGCCCGGCCACCCGGCCCGGCGGACCTTTCAGGCCCTGCGCATCGCTGTCAACGGGGAGCTGGATGCCCTGCGGGCCGGCCTGGCCGCCGCGGCGGCCGCCCTCGCCCCCCTCGGCCGCGTCGTCGTCATCGCATTCCACTCCCTGGAGGATCGCATCGTGAAGACAACCTTTCGCGGACTCGGCCAGCACGGCTTCGCCGTCCTGACCAAAAAGCCCGTCCGGCCCACCGCCGCTGAGACCGCGGCCAATCCGCGCGCGCGGAGCGCCCGGCTGCGCGCCCTGGCCAGGGAGGGGATCGGAGCATGACGGCCACACGCGGTGCCGTGGCGCCCCAGCTGGAGCGGCGCCCGCAGCCCGGCCCGGCGCGAGCCCCCTCGACCCGGCTCAGCTTGGCCACCTTCTCCGAGGGCCTGACGGCGATCCTGATCTGCGGCGGGCTGCTGCTCGGCGTGGCGTCCGCTGCCGCGGCCATCACGCAGGCCGGCTACAACCTCGACCACGCCAAGCACGTCCTTGCCACCACCCAGGACGCCGAGCAGCGCCTCGCCGTCCAGGTGGCCTCCCTGCAGGCGCCCGCACGGCTGGCCGCCATCGCCACCTCGCGCCTCGGCATGTCCCTACCCACCTCCTTCGACACGGTCCAGCCGCAGCCCGTCCAGAACCCGCCGGCGCCACGGCCGCACGCCGCCGTGATCACCATCGCCGCCGTCAGCCCCGGGCCGGGATCTCTCACCGCACTATGGGACAGCCTTCGCACGTTTGTTGCGCACATGCGATAACCAGGGAAGGGAAGCCCTCGCGGATCGCATAACAATGGACGGTGCCCACCCGGCCCCCGGAGGCATGGATGCCGGAGGCCATGCGGGATGCATTCTGGATGCCGGAGGCCATGCGGGATGCATTCTGGATGCCGGCGGCCATGCGGGATGCATTCTGGACGCCGGAGGCTACGCGGGATGCATTATGGATGGCGGCAGCCATGCCGGTGCGTTGTGGATGGCGGCAGCCATGCCGGTGCGTTGTGGACGCCGGAGGGCGCGCGGATGCATTCTGGACGCCGGAGCCCGCCCGCGACGGGGTGGACCGGGGCCATGCGTGCATGCCGGTGACCCCACGGCGACCGCGGGACCGCGTAAGGTGGGTGGGGGCGCCCTTGGCCAGCCGGGCCCGGGCGCGTGGGGAGGCAACCTTGATGGAGCGAGGTGGCACGGCCGGATCGTGGGCCCTGCGCGACCTCCTGGCGGGGGTAGGCGGCGCTGAGGTGCGGGGCGATCCGGGTTGCCGCGTCGCGGGCCTGGCGTACGATTCGCGCCGGGTGGCCCCGGGGGATCTTTTCGCCACATGGGTGGGCTTTGAGAAGGACGGGCACGCGTTCGTGCGCGAGGCCGTGGCGGCCGGAGCCGTCGCCTGCCTGGTCGAGCGCCGGGGTGTCGTCCCGGCGGACGCGGTCGAGGTCTACGTGCAGGACAGCCGGCGCGCCCTGTCGCGGGTCGCGGCCAACTTTTACGGCCACCCCGCGCGGTCGCTGCACGTCATCGGCGTGACCGGGACGAAGGGCAAGACCACCACCACCTACCTGTGCCGCGAGGTGCTGGGCACCATCGCGCCCGTCGGGCTGATCGGCACGGTGCAGACGATCGTGGGCGGACAGCCGCGGGTCAGCCGGGGTGCGCACCTGACCACGCCGGAGGCGCCTGACCTGCACGCGGCCTTCGCCGACATGGTGGCCGCCGGTGACCGCTACTGTGTGATGGAGGCCTCCTCGCTCGCCCTCGCCCGCCATCGGGTGGACGACTGCATGTTCCGCACGGCGGTCTTCACCAACCTCACCCATGACCACATCGGCGGGCGGGAGCACCCGGACCTGCAGAGCTACCAGGCGGCCAAGGAGCGGCTGTTCCGGCTGTGCGATCCCACCGGCCACGCCGTGGTCAACGCCGACGATCCGTCGTCCGAGCTGATGACCCGGGCCACGTCGGCCGCGGTCGTCACATACGGGTTGCGGCCGGGGGCCGACGTTCGTGCCGAGGGCATCGAGATCGACCCGGCCGGCGCCTCGTTCGTGCTGGTGCACCACGGCGTGCGCCATCCCGTGCGCCTGCACCTGACGGGCCGCTTCAACGTGTACAACGCCCTCGCGGCGTTCGCCGTCGGCATGACCGCCGGCGTCGATCCCGCCGCGGCGGTTGCCGCCCTCGAGCGTGTGAGCGGGGTGCCCGGCCGCTTCCAGGTGGTGCCGAGCCTGCTGCCGTTCAGCGTCATCGTGGACTACGCCCATACGCCGGACAGCCTGCAGAACGTGCTGGGCACGGCGCGCGAGTTCGCCCGCGGGCGCGTGATCGCCGTGTTCGGCGCGGGCGGCGACCGGGACCGCGGCAAGCGCCCGCGCATGGGGGCCATCGCCGCCGCCTCCGCCGACGTCGTGATCCTGACCTCCGACAACCCTCGCAGCGAGGACCCCGAGGCGATCCTGGCCGACATCGCGGCCGGGATCGTGCAGGCCCCGGCCGGCGGCATGCGCATGATCGCCGACCGGCGCCACGCCATCGAGACGGCGATCGCCGAGGCGCGCGAGGGGGACGTGATCATCATCGCCGGCAAGGGGCACGAGACCTACCAGATCTTCTCCGACCGCACCATCGACTTCGACGACCGCGAGGTGGCCGCGCAGGCCCTGCGCGCCCGCTCCGAGGACCGGGCCTGACGTGCGCCTGAGCTTGGGCGAGTTGGCGCATCTCACCTCCGGCCGGGTGGCCGCCGGCGATCCATTCCAGCTCGTGCTGGGCATGGCCACCGACAGCCGGCGCGTGCGTGCGGGCGACCTGTTCTGCGCCCTGCCCGGCGAGCGCACCGACGGTCACCGCTTCATCGGCGCGGCCCTGGCGGCCGGTGCAGTGGGCGCCCTGGCGGCGGAGACGCCGCCCGACCTACCGGCCGGCAAGGCGCTGCTGCTGGTGGACGACCCCGTGAAGGCCCTCGGCCGGGCGGCGGCCACGTGGCTGAGCCGGCTGCGCCCGCGCCTGCGGGTGATCGGGGTGACGGGCAGCGTCGGCAAGACGACGACCCGGACGCTCGCCGTGGCGGCGGCCGCGGCCCGCCTGCGGGTCCTGGAGCCGCCCGGCAACTACAACACGGAGATCGGGCTGCCCATCGCCTGCCTGGAGGCGACCCCGGAGCACGATGTGGCGATTCTCGAGCTGGCCATGCGCGGCGCCGGCCAGATCGCCCGCCTGGCGGAGATCTGCCGGCCCGAGATCGGTGCGCTGACCCTGATCGGGCCGAGCCACATCGAGGTCCTCGGCAGCATGGAGGCCGTGGCCGCGGCCAAGGCCGAGCTGCTGGAGGCCCTGCCCGCGGACGGCCTGGCCGTGCTCAACGCGGACGACCCCTGGCAGCGCCGCATTGCGGCCAAGTCGCCGGCGCCGGTGCGGTGGTATGGGTGCGGTCCGGACGCCGACATCCAGGCCAGCGACGTGGTGGTGCTGCCGGGCGCGGGCACCCGCTTCCGGTTGCGCCTGCCCGGGCAGGCTCCTGTCGAGGTGTGCCTGCGCCTGCCGGGCCGCCACCAGGTGGGCAACGCCATGGCCGCGGCCGGGGCGGTGGCGGCCCTCGGGCTGCCGGCCGAGGCCATCGCGCAGGGCCTGGCCCGGGCCGAGCCGCCGCACGACCGCCTGGAGATCCACCATGTGGGCCCGGTCACGCTGATCAGCGACGTGTATAACGCGAGCCCGGCCTCCTCCGCCGCGGCGCTCGATGTCCTCGCGCAGGTATCATCGCCGGGCCGTGCCCTCATCCTGTTCGGCGACATGCTGGAGCTCGGCGAGGTGACGGAGCCGGGGCACCGCGAGGTCGGCGGCGCGGTGGCCCGCTCGCCGGCGCGGGCGCTCGCCACCGTCGGCAGATCGAGCGCGACCTGGCTGCGGCCGGCCTCCGGCTTGCCGGGTCCCGACTGCGACGAGCCCGAGGCGGCCGCGGACTGGGCCCTCCGTGAGGTGCGTCCCGGGGATACGGTTCTGGTCAAGGGGTCCCGCGGCATGGAGATGGAGCGGGCCCTGGAACGCCTGCGGCGGGGGCTGGCGGCGGCCACCGGCGGCCGCGTGGGCCCCGGATGAAGCGCGGACGCCGCCTGCCAGCCGCGCGCGTCGCGGGCCACGTCGCCGCCACGGGCAGAGGCCGTGCCGCGGCGGGCGGAAGCCGCGTTGCCACGGGCAGAGGCCGTGCCGCGGCGGGCGGAAGCCGCGTTGCGCGAATGGCAGCGACATGCCGTGGGTCGAGGGGGGCGGGCGGATGACGGCGGCCCTCGCCGGGCAGGCGCTGCTTGCGGGGATCGCCGCGGCCATCGCCGCGGCACTCATCGTGCCAGCCGGGATCCCCTGGCTCCGCGGACTCGGCTTTCGCCAGCAGGTGCGCGAGCAGGGACCGCAGAGCCACCTCGCCAAGGCCGGCACGCCGACCATGGGGGGCCTGCTCTTTCTGCCGGTCGGCGCGCTCGCGGCCATCGCCACGTTTCCCTTCGACCCCGCCCTGTACGTGGCGCTGGCGATCTCTCTCGGCCACGGCGCCCTCGGCTTCGTCGACGACTACCGCAAGACGGCGCTGGGGCGGCCGCTCGGGCTCAAGGCGCGCGAGAAGCTGGTCGGCCAGACCCTTCTCGGGCTCATTCTGGCGCTGGCGGCCCTCGGGCCGCTGCACGCGGGCGGCGCGGTGTCCGTGCCCTTCACGGGCCTGATGATCACGCCGGCGCCGGTGCTCTTCGTCGTCTTCGTCGTGCTGGTGGTGATCGCCACCACGAACGCCACCAACCTGACCGACGGCGCCGACGGGCTGCTGGCCACCACCGCGCTGCCGCCGCTCGCCGCCTTCGCCCTGCTGGCCCTGCTCCAGGGACAGGGCGGGGCCGCGGCCGTCCTGCTAGGCTTGGCCGGTGCCCTGCTGGGCTTTCTCCGCGTCAATCGCCACCCGGCCAAGGTCATCATGGGTGATACGGGCTCCATGGCCATCGGCGGCGCCCTGGCGGCCGTCGCGGTGCTGACGCACGCGGAACTTTGGCTGATCTGGATCGGCGGCCTGTTCGTCCTCGAGGACCTCTCCGTGATGGTGCAGGTGGCCTACTTCCGCCGCACGGGGCGGCGGGTGCTGCGCATGTCGCCCCTGCACCACCACTTCGAGCTGGGCGGGTGGAGCGAGCCGACCCTCGTGAGCCGCTTCGCGCTCGCCAGCCTGCTGCTCGCGGGCACCGGGCTGCTGGCGGCCCTCGCCCAGGGGGTCGGCCTGCGTTGAGCGAGCGCGTCGGCCCCGCAGGGGAAGGTCGCGGTGGCCGGGACCGGGGCTGGGGTGCCGGTTCGCCGGGTCCTGCGCGCGGTCCCGCGGATGGCGCCGCCGAAGGTCCCGCGCGGGGCGGGAGCGCCGGGCGCTCGGGCGGCGATGCGGACCGCCGTCCCGATCGCGGGGGGGCCATGGGCCGTGACGCTCGCCCAGCCGGCGCGCCCTCCGGCGAGGCAGGCGGCAGCCGCACCGGTGCCGCCTCGCGCCTGCGTCCCGACGCGCGGCCTCCGGCCGCGGCCGATGACGACTTCCTGGCTTCCGCGGTCCCGTCGGGCCTCTCCCGGCCACGGCGCGCTCCTGCGGCAGACCCCATGTCGCCGTACGCGGGCCTGCGCGGCGGGGACAGCGCCGACCGCGTGCGCCCCACCCGTGCCGCCTACGACCTGGACGGCGAAGCCGGGACCGGGCTCGGGGTCCGCGCGGGCAGGCCCGCCCGACCCGAGACCGAGCCGGAGACCGCCTCGCGCTGGCCCGTCCGCCCCGTCCGCCCCGGCCGCCCCGCGGGCGTGACCCGGCAGGCGCCGGACTACCTTGTGCTGCTCGTCGTCGCCGCGCTGGTCGCCATCGGCATGGTGATGGTGTACTCATCCTCCTCCGTCGACGGCGCCGTCAACTACCACGACCCCGCGTACTTCCTCAAGCGCCAGCTCGCCGGCCTGGTGGTCGGCGGGCTCGCCCTGCTCTTTTGCATGAACTGGCCGTACTGGAACTGGCGCCGCTTCGCCCCGGCGATGCTGGTCGTGACGGTGGTCATGCTGTTTCTGGTGCTGGTGCCGCATGTCGGCATCCAGGTCCTCGGCGCCCGCCGCTGGCTCGGCTACCACAGCCTGCGCCTGCAGCCGTCGGAGATCGCCAAGCTCTCGCTGATCGTGTTCTTCGCCGACTGGCTGGCGCGCGCCGGCCCCCGCCTGCAGAACTGGCGCACCGGCGTGCTGCCCTTTCTGGTGATGATCGGCGTCATCTTCGGCCTGATCCTGGCCGAGCCCGACCTCGGCACGGCCGCCGCCATCACGGGCACCTCGCTGATCATGCTCTTTCTGGCCGGCGTGCCCATCCTGCACCTGGCGGCGACGGCCCTTGCCGGCGTGCCCGTGCTCGCGTACGCCATCCTGGGATCGTCGTACCGGCGCGCCCGCCTGTTCTCCTTTCTGAACCCGCAGGCCCACCCCCTGAGCAGCGGGTACCACATCATGCAGGCCCTGTATGCCCTTGGCTCGGGCGGCCTCTTCGGCCTCGGCCTCGGCCTCAGCCGCCAGAAGTACTTCTACCTGCCCGAGCGCCACACTGACTTCATCTTCGCGATTCTGGGCGAGGAGCTGGGCCTGGTCGGCGGCCTTTTGCTGCTGGGGCTCTTCCTGGTGCTGATCTGGCGCGGTTACCGCATCGCGGTCGCCGCGCCCGACACCTTCTCCTCGCTCCTGGCGTCCGGCGTGACGACGATGATCGCCGTGCAGGTGGTCATCAACATCGGCGTCGTGACGTCCGTGCTGCCGATCACCGGCATCACGCTGCCCTTCATCAGCTTCGGCAGCAGCTCGCTGGTCATCGTGCTGGCGGGAATGGGCATATTGTGCAACGTGTCGCGGTATGCGCGCCTATGACTGCGATTCGTGACCGGGGCCGCCTGCGCGGCCCCGGCGAGCATGGTTCCCGCTGGCGTCTGCTGGTGACGGGCGGGGGTACGGGCGGGCACATCTACCCGGCGCTGGCCGTCGCGGGGCGGGCCGCGGAGCGGTTTCCGCCGGTGGACGTCCTCTTCGTGGGCGCCGAGGGGGGCATGGAGGCCGCCATCGTGCCCAAGGAGGGCTTCAAGTTCGAGGGGGTCCCCGTCAGCGGGATCGTGCGCAAGCGGCCCGTCGAGATGCTGCGCGGGCTCGTGCGGCTGGGTGCGGCGGAGAGCCGCGCCCTGCGAATTGTGCGCCGCTTCCGGCCTGACGTCGTGGTCGCCACGGGCGGGTACGCCTCCGGACCCGTCGGGCTGGCCGCCTGGTTGCTGGGGGTGCCGCTGGTCCTGCAGGAGCAGAACGTGGTGCCCGGTGTGACGAACCGCCTGCTGAGCCGCGTCGCCGTCGGCGTCGCCGTGCCGCACGCGGAAGCCGCGAAGGCGCTTTCACGGCGGGCGAGGGTCTGGGTGGTGGGCAACCCGATCCGCCGCGAGCTCATGGGCGCCGAGCGCGCGGACGCGCGCCGGCGCCTCGACCTTCCCGGCGGTGGCCAGGTCGTGCTGATGGTGGCGGGAAGCCGCGGATCAGCGGTTTTCGTCAGGCTCCTGAAGGAGTGGGACGGGCCCGGGCTGCTGTATTTCGTGGCCGGGAGGGCGCACTACGCTGCGGCGAAGCCGCTTGCGCGCGACGGCGTGCGCGTGGTGCCGTACCTGGAGGATGCCGGCCTCGGCTACGCGGCGGCCGATCTGGTGGTGTGCAGGGCCGGAGCGATCACCCTGGCGGAGCTGGCGGCGGTCGGAAAGCCGTCCATTCTCATTCCATCCCCGCATGTCACCCACCACCACCAGGAGGCCAACGCGGCCGTGTTCGCGAAGGCCGGGGCGGCCGTCGTCCTGCCCGAGGCGGGCTTGGACGGGGTGCGTCTGGCCGCCGCGGTGCGGGAGCTGCTCGATGACCCGCAACGCCTGCGGCGGATGGCGGAGGCAGGCCTGCAGTTGGGACGGCCAGACGCACTCGATGAATTGGTGGAGCGGGTCCATGCGCTGGTGTAGCCGAGGGCGGGGAGTGCGGGTATGAGCGGCGTCCACTTCGTGGGGATCGGCGGCGCGGGCATGAGCGCCTTAGCCCAGATCGCCCTGGCCCAGGGTCTCCGGGTCTCCGGCTCGGACCAGCGCACCTCGCCCGTGCTGGAGCACCTGCGCGCCCTTGGGGCGGAGGTGCGTGCCGGGCACGACGGGGCCCAGCTGCCCGCCCACGTCACCGAGGTTGTGGTCTCGACGGCCGTGCCGGCGGACAACCCCGAGGTCGCGGCGGCCAAGGCCCGCGGCCTGCCTGTCCTGCACCGCTCGGAGTGGCTGGCGCGTCTGATGGCGGGCGGGGACGGCATCGCCGTGGCGGGCAGCCACGGCAAGTCGACGACGACGGCCATGACGGCCCTCGGCCTGTTGGATGGCGGTCTGGACCCGACCGTGGTCATCGGCGCCGACCTGCCGGCCATCGGCGGCAACGCCCGCCTGGGCGACGGCCGGTATGTGGTGGCCGAGGCGGACGAGAGCGACGGCTCCTTCCTCCGCCTTGCGCCGCGGATCGCGGTGGTCACCAACGTCGACGACGACCACCTCGACCACTACGGGAGCCGGCAGGCCCTGGCGGCGGCCTTTGCCACCTTCGTGAGCAGGCTGCCGGACGACGGCTGCGCGGTGCTCTGCGCCGACGACCCGGGGGCGGCTGCCCTGGCGGCGGCCTGCACGGCGCGAGTGCTGCGCTATGGTTTGGCGCCGGATGCCGACGTGGTGGCCGCCGACGTGCGGATCCAGGGCCTGCGGTCCCGCTTCCGGGTGCGGGTCGGCGGCGAGGACTTCGGCGAGTGCGTGCTTTCGGTGCCCGGCCGCCACAATGTCCGGAACGCCTTGGCGGCCGTGGCCGTCGGCGTGGCCCTCGGCCTTCACCCGCGCGCGGTCGCCCGCGCCCTCGCCCCGTTCGGCGGCGTCGGACGCCGCTTCGAGATCCTGAACCCCGGCGGCGACCCGCTGGTGGTGGACGACTACGCCCACCACCCCACGGAGATCGCGGCCACGCTGGCGGCGGCGCGCGCGGCCTGCCGCGGCCGCATCTACGTCGCCTTCCAGCCCCACCGCTACACGCGCACCCAGCTGCTGCTGCCGGCCTTCGGCTCCGCCTTCCAGGCAGCCGACCGGGTTCTGGTGCTGCCGATCTACGCCGCGGGCGAGGCGCCGCTGGCCGGTGTCGATGCCCGCCAGATCGTGGCGGCGGTGTGCGAGGCCGGCGGTCCCCCCGTGGAGTTCTGCGCCGACTTCGCCGCCGCGGAGGACCGGCTGCGCGCCTGGGCCGGCCCGGGCGACGTCGTGATGGTGATGGGCGCGGGCGATGTGCGCAGGCTGGGCGAGCAGATGGTGGCGGCCGCGTCTCCGACGCCGTAACCATGGGTCGTGAAGGCCACGCGGGGCGCCGTAACCATGGATGGCGAAGGCCATGCGGGACGCCGTAACCATGGATGGCGAAGGCCATGCGGGACGCATTGGGGAGGCCTCTCCGTGACCGACATCGCCGCCATCGCGGGCCAGCTGCGGCGCGACGAGCCTCTGGCCGGCCACACCACCCTGCGGATCGGGGGGCCAGCGGCCTGGTTCGTGCTGCCGGCCGACGAGGCCGCGCTGATCGCCGCCGTGACCTGGGCGCGCCAGGCGGGCGTGCCCTGCTGGCTCCTCGGCAACGGCAGCAACCTGCTGGTGCCGGATGAAGGCGTGGCCGGCTGCGTCGTGGCCACCGGCACGGCCTGCCGCTGGGTGCGGTGGGAGGCGGGGGGCATCGAGGTCGGCGCCGGCTACCCCGTGCAGCGGCTGCTGAACGAGGCTGGCCGCCATGGCCTCTCGGGGCTGGAGGGCCTGTCCGGCGTGCCCGGGACGGTTGGGGGCGCCGTGGTGATGAACGCGGGCACGGCCGCGGGCGAGACGTCGGGCGTCGTGGTCTCCGCGCGGGTCCTTCTGCCCACGGGCGAGGTCGCCGAGTGGGGCCCGGCGGATCTGGGCTTTGGCTACCGCAGCAGCCGCCTGCAGGCCCCTGGCCACGTGGTCCTCTCCGCACGCCTGCGCCTTCTGCCCGGCGACCCGGAGGCCATCCGCCGCGACCTCGCCGCCCGGGCCCGCCGCCGGCGGGACACCCAGCCGCTGGAGCTGCCGAGCGCCGGCAGCATCTGGACCAACCCGCCCGGCGATCACGCCGGCCGCCTGGTGGAGGCCGCGGCGTGCAAGGGCCTGCGCGTGGGCGATGCCATGGTCTCGCCCAAACACGCCAACTTCATCGTCAACGTCGGCGCCGCCAGGGCCGCGGACGTCCTGGCCGTGATGCGAACCGTGCGCGCTCGCGTGCGCGAGCGCTTCGCCATCGTCCTGGAGCCGGAGATCCGCTGGATGCTGGGCCAGGAGGACCTTCACCACCGCCTGGACGCCTGAAGGCGGCCGCACGGGCGCAGCGTGTCGAACGATTCGACGAAAGTACCCTCACATCGCCAGCGGCCGCCGCGAAGGGCTACCCATGGGGCGACGGTTGTCCTCAATTCGCCGTGCCCCCGGGCGGTGTCGCAGTGGCGGGAAGCAAGCGCGGCTTCTGGGCGCGACTGGTCGACTGGTTCACGATCGAGGTCGAGGAGCCGGTGCTCGACGAGCTCGACCAGGATGGTCGGACGGCCTGGGAGGAGGCGGCGGCAGCCGCCGAGTACCTGCCGCCGGCGGCGTCGATCGCGCCTCCGGTGCCGGCGGGCCCGCCGCCCGCGGCGTCTCCGGCCCCGCGGCCGGCCGCCGGGCGCAGGCGGGGCCTCGTCGAGCGGGCCTTCGATTGGATGGCGGCCGAGGATCCGGAGCCCGCCGGCCAGCGCGGGCACGCGGCCGCAACGGCGGGCAGGGTGGCGGCGGCACCGGCGCGAGACCGCCGGGCGCCCGCGGACACCGCCGTCGCCGCCTTCGCCCTCATGCTGGGCTCGCTGGTCGAGCTCGGAAGCGTGGTGCGCGCGCACGCGGCCAGCGTGTTGCACCCGTCACGGCGCCCCCGCGCCGCGGGTCGCGCCTCGGCATCGGGCCGGCTGCGGGAAGGCTGGCTCGCCGGGACGGGGGCGATCGGCTCGGCGATCGCGGGCACGGCGGCGGTCCGCACACAACGCCCGCCGGCAGCGCCCCGGCAGGCTCCCACCCGCAGGTCCGTCGCGGCCCCGCCGGCCGCCTCCCGGCGGTTTGTGGGCGGCCGCCTGGTGGTCTTGCTGGCGGCGCTGGCCGTGGCCGGGCTGGGGGTCCGCCTGGCCGTGGGCGGGCACGCGGTGGCGGACGGGCCCGCCGTCCCAACGGCGCGGGACATCGCCGTCGCGCGGGCCCAGGTCGCGGCGGCCGCCTCCGCCAGCGCGGCCCAGGACGCCCAGGCGGCCGGGGGGAGGATCCGGACGCAGCTCGCCACCGCCCAGCGGGCGGCGCAGCAGGTGGCCAGCCTGGCCACGCCGGCCCTTGCGCGCCAGCCGTCCGCCCAAGACCCGTCGGGGCCCCTGGCCACCCTGCAGTTGCTGCAGTCCCAGGCCGCGGCAACCGTCACCGCGATCGGCCACGACGTGAGCACCGCCGAGGGCGGGGTCGCGGCGGCCGCCTCCGACCCGTTGGCCGCCAAGCAGGCGGCTGCAGCGGCCGCCACGGCGAAGGCGGCCCTCGCCGCCGCCCAGGGGGGAGCCAGCCAGATCGCGGCCCTGGTGCCCCCAGCCCAGCGCGCGGCCGCGACCTGGCGGCAGATTCATACGGCGCCGCCGGGGACGCTCGGCGTCACCACCCAGGATCCGCCCGCCGGCTGGGGCGTGCGGGGGTGTGAGGTGCGCACGGTGGCGCCGGGCGGGGCCGGGCAGCGGCTGGGGCTGGTCGGGGCCGCCGGGTTCCTCCACCCCGTGGGCGACGTGATCACCCTCGTGCGCGACACGACGGACGGCAACGCCTCCTGGCCGGTCGCGAGCTGCGCCGCCCTGCAGGCGGCCATGGCCCAGAGCCGGGCCGGCGACCGCATCACGGTCTCGTACGAGCAGCGGGCGACCGTGGACCTTGTGCTGGGCTTCTGGCTCTCCCACACCGGCACGGTCGTACTCGGGCAGGGGGGCGCGGCCCAGAGCGTCTGCCCCGGCCCCCTGACGGGTCGCACGGGACCCGGCGGCACCGTGCCGCTCACCGTCGCCGTCTCCGGACCCGCCGGCACGCGGCCGGGCGTCGCCGTCACCATCGACCCGGCCGGGGGGATCAGCTACTTCCCCGACGCCCTGCTGCGTGCCCTGGGCTACCGGCCCTACCAGTCGGAGTCCGGCAGCGGCGTGCTGCCCGGCTCGAAGGCGACCGTCAACCTGTATAACGTGCCGGGGTCGTCCCTGACGGTTCAGGATCACGGGCAGGCGGTCCCGCTGGCCGACGGCATTCTGAGCGTGGTGGGCGTCCCGGGCGGGAGCGGCTCGGTGGTGGGGGCGGCCGTCCTCAGTCAGGGCGCCCAGCTCACCGTCAGCGGCGGGACATGGTCGCTGACACCGCCGTGCCACTGAACGCATCGCGTACGGACAGAGCCCTCCCCAGCGGGCATGCGGGCCCCTCGAGGCGGGCGGCGAGGTCGGCGAGCGCCTCGGATGCCGCGGCCGCGCGTCGAGCGCCGGAGCATGGACGGCCTTGCGGCGCGCAGTGGGCGAGGCGGCCGCCTACGGGCGGGCGCGCGCCTGCTCCCTGCCGCGCACGGCCGAGGTCACGAGGCCGATCACGGCCAGGGCCGCCGCCAGGGTGTACGAGGCGTGCAGTCCGCGGAGGAACGCGCCCTGGAACGACGGGGACGGCGCGGCGGCCGCCGCGCCGGGCGAAGCGCCCAGCTGGTTTCCACCCAGCCCTGAGGCATGCGCGAACAGGGCCGCGGTGAGGCCGATCCCTAGCGCCATGCCGAGGTAGCGCATCATCGCCAGCACCCCGCCGGCGATGCCGCGGCGGCGGCCCGGGGCGGCGCCCATGACCGCGCTGTTGTTGGGGGCGCTGAACAGGCCGTTGCCGGCGCCGAACAGGGCCAGCTCGCCGGCGATACGCAGGGGGGAATCACCCATGCCGAGGCGGGCGATCAAGAGCAGCGCCGCGATCTGGACCGCCATGCCGCTGACGGCCAGCAGGCGGCTGCCGATGCGGTCGGAGAGGCGCCCGGCCAGGGGGGCCGTGAGCATCATCATCAGCGGGAAGGCGGTCAACACCAGGCCCGTCTGCTCCGGGCTCATCCGGCGCAGGGTCTCCAGGTAGAACGGCATCAGGAACGTGACGGCGAACTGGGCCAGGAAATTGAGCAGCGTGGCCGTGCTGGCGGCCGCGAACACCCGGTGGCGGAAGAGGTTCAGGTCCAGCATGGGGAAGCGGTAGCGGAGCTCGCGGAGGATGAAGGCGAACAGGCCGCCGGCGCCCAGGGCGAAGAGCGCCACCACGGGCGGGGTGCCGAAGCCGTTGGTCGGGCCGAGGGAGAGCGCCGAGAGGATGCCGAGGAACGCCACGGCGGCCAGGGCGGCGCCGGGGATGTCGAACGGCTCGGCGACGCGCGTCCTGCTGGCGGGCAGGATGCGGGACGACCAGATCACGCCGATGATGCCCACCGGCACGTTGACGAAGAAGATCCACGGCCAGCCGAGGGAGCCGGTCAGAAGCCCGCCGAGGGGCGGGCCCAGGGCGAGGCCGAGGGCGACCACGACGCCGTTCAGCCCGAGGGCCTGCCCGAGCTCGGAGGCCGGGAAGGCCTCCGTGATGATGCCGGGGCCGACCGACAGCAGCATGCCACCGCCGATGGCCTGCAGGATGCGCCAGGCGACCAGCAGGCCCAGGGCGTGCGAAAGGCCGCAGAGCAGGGAGCCGGCGCTGAACAGGGCCATGCCGACGAGGTAGATGCGGCGCAGGCCGATCAGGTCGCCGAGGCGGCCCCAGGTGAGGACGGTGGTGCCGACCACCAGCAGGTAGGCCGTCGCCACCCACTCGACCGACGTCAGGTCGGCCCGCAGCGAGGCCGACATGGCGGGGAGGGCGACGTTGATGATGCTGCCGTCGAGCGGGGTCATCAGCGAGCCGAAGGCGACGGCGGTCAGGATCCACCAGCGTCGCGGATCACCGGCTTGGGCGGAGCGCGCTGCCGTCATGGCCCCATTTTACAGGAGGGGGCACCCCCACAGAGCAACCCAGGGATCTGGGGGAGGCGTGTCGAACTTGGAGGGACCTTGCAGGGTAGCCACCCCATGGTAGTCCCCCGGAAGGCGGTCGATGACGACATGGTGCGCAGATGGGCGGCGGCGCTCACGGTACTGGCCGTGATGGCCATGCAGGCGGGGGCGTGGGCGGCGAGCAGCAGCTCGACCCCGTCCCTACCCCTTGAGCTCAGTGGAGCCATCTCGGTGAGCGGCCGTGGGACGGTAGAT